>CALGPR010000152.1 GCA_937960425.1 uncultured Lentisphaeria bacterium | reverse complement strand
CCGCATTGTACAGCATCGTTGAAGTCCCTCGCGTCGCATAGATCCCAAATCCCATTTCTGCAAGTTCCCGTACCATTTCCACCGCCGGTTCTTTGTCTTCATCCCGAAGGGAAATAAACAAATTGCCGCTGCGGGGAATTGCATTGCCGGCCGCCAACTGGCTTTTCAAATACGCTAATCCGCGATCTGCATCAATTCCCATAACTTCGCCAGTTGACTTCATTTCTGGAGTCAGGACAATATCCACGCCCGGAAATTTTACAAATGGGAAAACCGCCTCTTTTACCACAGTATAGGGAATGGTGACTTCACGGGTAAAGCCAATTGAGGCGAGCGTTTCTCCGGTCATGCACCGCGTCGCCAGCTGGGCAAGGGGAACACCAATGGCTTTGCTGACAAAGGGAACGGTTCGGGAAGCTCGGGGATTGACTTCAATAATGTAAATTTCTCCATCCTTGACGGCAAGTTGAATATTCATCAGTCCGACGACGTGAAGTTCTTTTGCCAGTTCGTACGCGTATTGATGAATCAACCTGATCTGTTCCTTGGTCAAGGTCATCGGCGGAATGACACTCGCAGAGTCCCCAGAGTGAATCCCTGCCGGTTCTACATGTTCAAGAATCGCCCCAATTACCGTTTGTTTGCCATCTGAAATGCAATCAATATCTAATTCAACAGCATTTTCAAGGAAACGGTCAATCAAAATCGGTTTCCCGGGGGAAACTTGAGCGGCTTCTTCCACAAATTGGCGCAAATATTTTTCCTTGTAAACGATGACCATGCCACGTCCTCCAAGCACAAATGAAGGACGCACCAGTACTGGATAACCGATTCTTTCCGCAATTTCCAATGCTTCATCGACTGATTCCGCAATCCCATTCTGCGGCTGTAGAATACCGATGCGGCGAACAAGCTGCTGAAAAAAGTCACGATCTTCCGCTGCATCAATATCATCTGGAGTTGTCCCGATGACATTTGCACCTGCTGCTTTTAATTGCTGTGCCAAATTCAAGGGGGTTTGGCCGCCAAACTGTACGATCACGCCGTCGCATTGTTCCCGTTCATAAATGTGCATCACATCTTCCAGCGTCAAGGGCTCAAAGTAAAGTTTGTCGCTGGTATCATAGTCAGTGGATACTGTTTCAGGGTTACTGTTGACCATGATCGATTCAATTCCAGCCTTACGTAAGGCAAATGCAGCATGGCAGCAACAATAATCAAACTCAATTCCCTGACCAATACGGTTCGGGCCACCACCAAGAATCATGATCGAACGTTTTCCATTACGCGGGCGAACCGGCGCGGTCTCTTCCCCATAGGTAGAATAATAATAGGGCGTTTGCGCTTCAAATTCTCCAGCACAGGTGTCAACCATGGCATAAATTGGCTTTAATCCAATTGCTTTTCTGGCGGAACAGACTGCACTTTCCGTTGTATTCAGCAGATACGCAATCTGACGATCGGAGAAACCAAAACTTTTTGCCTGCTCAAAAAGGGCAAAATCTTTACTGAGGTTTTCCAGTGTGCCGGCAGAACGGATTTCTTCTTCATAATCCGCCAGTTCTTTGATCGCACGCAAGAAATAAGGATCTATTTTGTTCAAGGAGAAAATTTCTTCTACCGTATAGCCGCGTTTGAATCCCGCACGAATGGCAAAAATCCGATTGTGATGTTGGCGCTTGATTTCTTCTTTGAGTTTTTCATCTGGCAGGGATTCATAGCAATCATCTTTTCCATCGCATCCCAATCCAGCTCTACCAGTTTCAAGAGAGCGGAAGGCTTTTTGCAGCGACTCTTTCAGTGTACGCCCGATTGCCATTGCTTCCCCGACCGATTTCATTTGTGTGCCGAGCGTAGGGTCAGCTTTAGGAAATTTTTCAAAAGTGAACCGGGGAACTTTCGTAACAATGTAGTCCAGCGCCGGTTCAAAACAACTTGGCGTTTCTCCTGTAATATCATTGAGAATTTCATCAAGAGTATAACCGACAGCAAGTAATGCCGCAATTTTGGCAATGGGGAATCCGGTCGCTTTGGATGCTAACGCCGACGAACGCGAAACTCGCGGATTCATTTCAATAATAATCTGGCGGCCATTTTCCGGATTGACTCCCCACTGCACATTCGAGCCACCAGTTGCAACACCAATTGCCCGCATTACCGCAAGGCTGTTGTCCCGCATTTTCTGGTATTCCGCGTCAGTCAAGGTTTGAATCGGGGCTACGGTAATAGAGTCGCCTGTATGGATCCCCATCGGGTCAAGGTTTTCAATGGAACAGACAATGACAGCGTTTCCCTTCGGGTCACACATGACTTCCATTTCATATTCTTTCCAACCGAGTAACGATTCTTCAATCAGAACTTCCGAGTTCATACTTGCAGCAAGACCCCGTGCTGCAATTTCTTCAAACTCTTCGGCACAATGGGCAATCCCGCCACCCGTTCCCCCAAGGGTAAAGCCCGGACGAATAATCAGTGGCCAGGTTCCAATGGTATTCGCAACAGCACGCGCTTCTTCCATGGTATGGGCAGAGCCGGAACGGGGCATTTCCATCCCAATGCTTTGCATCGTCTGTTTGAACAGTTGACGGTCTTCTGCCCGGTTAATGGATTCCGCTGAAGCTCCAATCAATTCTACCTGATAACGTTTCAGAATCCCTTTTTTATACAATTCCATCGCCAGATTCAATGCGGTCTGCCCCCCTAATGTTGGTAACAGTGCATCCGGGCGTTCCCGGCGAATGATTTCATGCAGCAAATCGACATCCAATGGTTCAATATAGGTACGATCCGCAAATTCCGGGTCGGTCATGATTGTTGCCGGATTCGAATTTACCAGGATTACTTCATAGCCTTCACGCTTCAGTACTTTGCAGGCTTGAACTCCGGAGTAGTCGAATTCACAGCCCTGGCCAATGACAATTGGGCCGGAGCCAATCAGCATGATTTTTTTTATATCTGTCCGCTTGGGCATAGGTTACTCTCCTTTATGTTGAAGCGCCGCCCGGATGAGACCGGAAAATAACGGATGGGGACGACGCGGTCTCGACTTGAATTCCGGATGAAACTGACATCCGACAAAATAAGGATGCTCAGGAATTTCTACAACTTCAACCAGCTTATTATCAGGAGAAGTTCCCGCAATTTTCAGTCCCGATTTTTCCAATTCTTCACGGAAACGCGGGTTAAATTCATAACGGTGGCGGTGCCGTTCCTGAACAAGGTCTTTCCCATAGAGTTTATGGCTGCGGCTGTCTGGCGAAAGGACGCAGGGATATGCCCCCAGACGCATGGTACCTCCTTTGGCATCAATATTGCGTTGTTCTTCCATTAGATCGATTACCGGATGGGTGGAACCCGGTTGAAATTCCGTACTGTCCGCATCGGCGTAGCCAAGAACATTGCGAGCATATTCTATGACCGCGCATTGCATTCCCAGGCAAATCCCGAGAAATGGGATTTTATTGACTCGCGCGTATTCAATCGCTCGGATTTTACCCGGAACTCCACGTTCTCCAAAACCGCCAGGAACTAAAATCCCGTCAACTCCTTGAAGTAGTTCATTCGAATCCTGGTGTTCCAGTTCTTCTGCTTCAATCGGCAAAACTTTCACTTTGGTATGTTCCCCGATCCCTGCATGTGCCAGGGCTTCGTAAATACTTTTATAGGCATCCTGATGTTTGATGTATTTCCCGACAACAGCAATTGTGCAGTTGTGACGTGGCGTTAAAACCTGTTGTAACCAATCCCGATAGCCGGTGAGATCTATCGTTTGTTCCGGCAACAGCAATTTGTGGAGTACTTTAACATCCAGCTCCTGGCGCTCAAGTTCCAACGGAACTTCATAAATGGAGTGTTTTACATCCAGTTCTTCAATTACCATGTCGGTCGGTACATTGCAAAACATTGCCAGTTTACGGAAATGTTCCGGTTCCATCGCCACTTCTGAGCGGCAAACTAAAATATCCGGCGCAATTCCGATATTGCGTAGCGTTGCAACAGAATGTTGAGACGGTTTGGTTTTCAGCTCTTTGGCCGCACGAATGTAAGGAACCAGTGTCAGGTGGATAAAAATGGCATTCCCGGCACCGGCTTCAAAGACAAATTGACGCGCCGCTTCGAGAAAAGGCAATGATTCAATATCTCCAGCGGTTCCCCCGATTTCTGTAATGGCAATATCGATATCTTCCCCATGTAACGCTCGCATTGCCGATTTGATTTCGTTGGTAACGTGCGGAATTACCTGTACCGTCCCTCCCAGATATCCCCCAGCACGTTCTCGCGCGATAACTGTACTGTAAATTCTTCCACTCGTATAGTTACTTGCACGGCTGCAATCGATTTCGGCAAGGCGTTCGTAATGGCCAAGGTCTAGATCAGTCTCTGCTCCGTCTTCGGTCACAAATACTTCCCCGTGCTGGTAAGGACTCATCGTACCAGGGTCGACATTGAAATAGGGATCCAGTTTCTGCATGGCTACACGGTATCCACGCAACTTCAATAGATATGCAAGACTTGCCGCAGTAATCCCTTTCCCGAGACTGGAGACGACTCCGCCGGTCACAAAAATGTGTTTTGTCATACTGGTCAACGCTCCATTAATTTACGGAATTGTTCAAAAAGGTAATGTGAATCATGCGGTCCAGGCATTGCTTCCGGGTGATACTGCACAGAAAACATCGGTTCAGTTTTGTGACGGATTCCTTCTACCGTATGGTCATTTAAATTTAAATGTGTTATTTCCAATACTGCAGGCATATCTTTCATCCCCAGTGCATAATTGTGATTCTGTGAGGTGATTTCCACCGCTCCAGTCAGAAGATTTTTTACCGGATGATTGCAGCCGTGGTGACCAAATTTCAACCGTCCACAAGAAGCACCGTTTGCCAAGCCGAGCAACTGGTGCCCAAGGCAGATTCCCATTAAAGGAACTCGGCCAAGCAGAGTTTGTGCACACTCAATTGCGTATTTGACTGCGGCAGGGTCAGCAGGCCCGTTGGACAGGAAGACTCCATCTGGTTTTCGGTTGAGAATTTCCTCGGCAGTTGTTCGAGCAGGCAGTACGGTAACACGCATATCATGGGCCGCCATGTTACGCAAAATCCCGCGCTTGATACCGAAGTCCAGAGCAACAACATGATATTTTCCTCCCTCATTCCAGAGATAGGGTTTGTCAACGGTAACGCGGGAGGCGTAATCCTGGTTGTCGAGACCGCACCAGGCACGCGCCTTTTCTATGGCTTCTGCTTCACTTACCGGGGTATCGGAAACGTGCAAATAGGCCTTTTGCGTTCCTTTGGAGCGAAGCAATAAGGTTAATTTACGAGTGTCAATTCCAGCGATTCCCGGAACATTCCAAGCCTTCAACAGCTCAGGTAGCGCTTGTTCTGAGCGAAAATTCGACGGTTCATTCAAGTGGTGAATTACAAGACCACTCAAAAAAAGCGACCGCGATTCCATGTCGGTTGGGTTGCAGCCGTAGTTCCCGATTTCTGGTGCTGTCAATGTGACAAATTGCCCGGCATAGGAGGGATCGGAAACAATTTCCTGATATCCGGCCATCCCGGTATTGAATACCAGTTCCCCCAGTTGATCGACCGGAGCGCCAAAACTCCATCCGCGAAAAATTGTTCCATCCGCAAGAGCAAGAAATGCGGCACGTTCCCGCATTTGTTTCCAGTTATTCATTCAGATATTCTCCCACACTCTTTCTACCAACACGTGGCAATTAATATGCCCGCGCATCGATTTTTTCCATATAGTTAACCAGTGCACGATTGACAACGCGATTGCCGCCGGGAGTCGGATAGTCTCCGGTAAAATACCAGTCCCCTCGATGATTCGGACAACATCTGTGCAGGTCGTCAACGGTTTGAAATATTACTTTGACTTCACAGTGGAGCCCTTCCGGGCACAGGCATAACCCGATTTCGTCTACCAGTTCCTGAAAGGAAAAGGCATCGTAAATCGGCCGGACACAATTGGTCATTTCTGCAATCGGCCTAAGTAGTTCCTGTTGGGCATGGGCATAACATTGTTCCAGTAAATCCAGTTTGTCATGCTTTTTCAAAAGGCGCACTACAGCTTCAAAGGCAACCAGTTCTTTTAAACTTGCCATATCGATTCCATAACAGTCCGGATAACAAATCGGAGGAGCTGCTGAGGCTACCACAATTTTGCGGGGCTTCAAACGATCCAGAATCGGTAAAATGGCATTTCGCATTGTGTTGCCGCGCACAATGGAATCATCCAGTACCACCAGAGTATCTTCTCCAGGACGAACTAATCCATAGGTTACATCATAAACATGTTTAAAAAAGTCTTTCCTGGCCGCTGCGTCGGCTATGAACGTACGGAACTTTGCGTCTTTAATCGCAATCTGCCCAAAACGCGGGAGAATTTCAGTCCGCATTTGGAGCAATGCCTCAAGAAGTCCATGGAAGCTGATTTGTGCTGTGTTCGGAATATAGGAGAAAAAGCCATTAGCGATTCCTCCTTCAACTTCCGGCAAAATTGATGGCAACAATGCCCTGCCAAGTGCTTTGCGTTCCCGGTGGATTTCTTCATCGTTTCCCCGTGAAAAGTAGATCCGTTCAAAGACACAGCGGCGCAACGGCCGTTCAGGCAAGCATCGTTCAAAGCGAACGTCTCCAGCTCGATTGACAATCATTCCTTCGCCTGGCGGAAGTTCTTCTATTTCCGCACTTGTCAAATCAAACGCAGTCTGGAGAGCGGGACGTTCTGACGCTACCGCAACAATTTCATCATTGACATAAAAAAAGCCGGGACGAATCCCGGCAGGGTCACGCAATGCAAACGATTGGCCATCTCCAAGAAGACCGCAGAGCGTATAGGCCCCATCAAAATCAGCAGCAGCACGCGATAATACTTGCGCCATATTGAAGCCCTGGTCTGCATGGTCATACGCCTCTTCGAGATAATGGCCGATTAAATGGAGAATCAGTGCCCCGTCCGCATGGCTTGCCGGATGATGCCCGGTTGCCAACAGTTTCGTGAAAATCGTGTCAGTAGTTGTCAGGTTGAAATTTCCTGCCAGTAGTAAAGTGCGATTCAAACAGGCATTTTCACGGACAAAAGGATGGCAGGATGCTACCCCCGATTTTCCAAATGTCCCATATCGTAAATGCCCAAGAAACAGTTCTCCGGCAAAGGGAAAACGATTCCAGGACTCTGTCGGTTGAGATTTAATCAGCTCAAGCTCTGTCCCGATCCGTTCAAGCAAATCGGCAAGCGGCAGCTTGGCTGCCGATTTTTCCAGCTGATATGCCGGAAATCCCGGAGTCGGATTTAAACTGACGCCGGCAATGCCGGCACCATCTTGGCCGCGGTTATGTTGTTTTTCCAGAAGCAGACAGAGTTTCTGATAACCGTAAAACGGAGTCCCGTACTTTTCATGATAATACTTGGCGTGTTTACGTAAGCGCAGCATAGAAACTGCGCACTCGTGTTTTATCGAATCAGACATAGCGGGCCTTCTCAATAAATAAAGAGCATTTCACGATACTTGGGAAGCGGCCATGCTTCGTCAGAAACAATCAACTCAAGAGCGTCAACTGTTGCACGTAAAGAATTCATCGCTGTAATAATTTCTTCGTGAAGACCATTCAAGGCTTCAGAAAGGTTGTTGCATTTTACAGAAAGTTCATCCAGTCCTTTGCCTAATTCAACAGCAACTTTTTCCAATGCTGCTTTGCCAGCTTGTCCCGGCAGTTCAGAAGCATCTTTCAAGGCAGAAC
>CALGPR010000151.1 GCA_937960425.1 uncultured Lentisphaeria bacterium | reverse complement strand
ACTATTTTCCGGTTGCAATCAATTAACATTACGCGGAGCAACAATAATGTTTTTTTTCCAGGAACTTTTTGAAAATCCTTTTTTCTTCTGCGCCCAGATACTTGTCGTGGTGTTTTCCATTTCTGTGCATGAATTTTTCCACGCTTGGATTGCCCTGCGAGAAGGCGATCCGACAGCGGCAGAGCATGGACACCTGACACTCAATCCCATTCGTCAAATGGGGATTTTTTCACTGATTATGCTGTTTTTGTGCGGCATTTCCTGGGGACAGGTTCCAGTCAATCCTCGACGACTGCGAACCAGAAACAGTATGTTGCGCGTCGCGCTTGCTGGGCCTGTTGCCAATTTGGGGTTGACCGTAATCGCTATCATTATCCTTGCTGTTTCGGATCGCTGGGAGCTGCTGCCGCAGGAAGGAATCGCAGTGTTCTTCCTGCTGGGAGTTATGAACCTGGTTCTTGCAGGGTTTAACCTCCTCCCGGTTCCGGGACTGGACGGGTGGACTGCATTCGCATTGCTTTTCCCCCGTCTCTTCCTGTTGAAACAGGAAGTTCGAAACGGCGTTGCATTCGCCCTGGTGCTGCTCGTCTTCGTTATGATGCCCACATTTTTCAACTGGGCATCCTATGCGGTTGGCTTTGGGGCGACACAGCTACGCATGCTGTTGGGGTAATCCAAAATGGCGGCATCAGAAACAAACGAAGTTGTTTTAACTGTCAGCGCAGTCACCCAGGCGGTAAGTGATTTGATCGATAATACTTGGGGAACCTTCTGGCTTGCCGGGGAGGTTGGAACACTGCTAATCCATCATTCCGGGCACGTGTATTTAACCATAAAGGATTCAACAAGCCAGATCAAAGCCGTCTTCTTTGGAGGAGCAGCAAGAGCCAGGGAACTGGAATTGGCGATTGGGATGCAAATTGAGTGCCATGGAAAACTCCGGGGGTATTCTCCCCGCGGGGAATACCAGTTTGCGATTCGGGAAATCCGCCTTAAAGGCGCAGGCGATCTGCAACGGCAATTTGAGCTGTTGAAAAAAAAGTTAGCAGCAGAAGGGCTTTTTGCAGCCGAACGCAAACGGGCCCTTACGGCTCTGCCGGAGCGGGTTGGAATCATCACGGCTCCGGATGGGGCAGCACTTCGGGACTTTCTAAAGATTGCTGGAACGAAATTTCCCAGCTTGCCGATCAGAATTTATCCGGCAAAGGTCCAAGGAGAAGGCGCTGCTCAAAGCGTAATACGCGGACTGGATTTTTTCAACCGTACCCACTGCGTGGAAGTAATTGTCATTGCCCGTGGCGGCGGCAGCATGGAAGACCTCTGGGCTTTTAATGATGAAGCGCTTGCCCGTAAAATTGCAGCAAGTACACTTCCGGTAATTTCTG
>CALGPR010000150.1 GCA_937960425.1 uncultured Lentisphaeria bacterium | reverse complement strand
ACCCAGGTCAGTTCTGTTTTTTTGGAAGAACCTTCACGAAGTCCCGTTTGCAGGACTTCTTCAAGCATTTTTTCTGCACCGCTTCGGGCAAGCTTTTTGCGCCGGCGCGACATCGCCAACCGATCGAGCGGATATTTATACGCAAATAAATCACACGGATAAAAATACCGCCAGTAAGGATTTTCAAGCCATTCAACAAGAGTGACTTCGTCGCTCATGTCGATGGCATATTTGAGATTATGCAATGCGAACATCAAACGGAACGGGCAGAAGGCATGATCGTATTTGTACAAAGGTTTGTCGACCAAACTGTCTTCAAAATTCTGCCAGTCAATTGCATTGGCAAGTTCTACCATCGCATGACGGTAGAAACCATATCTTGCAATAAAGGTTTGAACAAATCGCTTTAAAACTTGATCATATCTTTACTTTTTGCCAGCATTTTGCAAGATTTCTTTACGTTTCAAGTAGATTTTCTTGCAATAATATACCATGAACTACTATTTTTTATTGATAATCAATGAGTTGAAGACTTTTTTCATGATCTACTATTTATGGTAGTTATTACTAAACTGGAAATTGATTACACTGCGTCCATAAAAAATATCATTATGGAATCCGATTCACGAAAAGATCTGAAGAAATGCTCCAAAGAATTTTTCAGTACATAGCGCTGATTGTTGCCCCAAAAGTTTATAGAAATGACGAAGCTGAAAGAATTGTTGCGGTGGGCAAAACCAGCCCCATTCAGCCTCGAGATACCGTTTTATTCTATCACCAATTCCCTCTCATAACCTTGCGTGCAAAGTGTCTGGCTGTTTCATAATCAAATAATTCAGCGCTCTCAATGGATAAAAATAAAAAAAGATAGATATAGCACCATTTCTTATCCATTATAAAGAAGGCTGCAACCGGCTTGTACCCTCCGATATCATTCTCAGTGCTTATAGGAAAAATTCATAAAACTATGCCAGCAGATCCGCTTCTCCATTAGATATAACAAAAAAGCAAGGCGGCATATCCGCAAGTTTATTTTTAATCAATCCATTCATTTTCATCTTTTCTTCGTCTGATTCCTCATTATAATAGGGGAAATCAGCAAAGATTAATTCCGCTTCACAGGAATGTGTACAAATTTGTTCAATCACTTTCTCTTCAGGGGCCAGACAAATCACTTCTGCATCAATGCGCGCACGATCAAGCACACGGGCAATTTTTTCTGCCGGCTTTTTGCCTTGTCTGACAAAAATACGCAAATTTGTTTTTTTCCAGCCACTGTCCAACTGAATCAAATATCCAAGAATTGTCATTAACGACCCACCATTCGCTGACTCCCACCAGATATCAATTGTCCCACCGTTATAATGGCGCGGCCGAACGGGCACATAATCTGCTTCATTAGCCAATACAATAACGTTACGCTTGAAATCATCAACAATAATCCGTAAATGCCGATAGAATGGCACCACACGCCGCTCCTTCGATGGCCAGTACATCAGAATAATATTGGGCCGTATCGGGTCAAGAGAGTGACATTGCAACATGGAACAAAGGCCATCATCAAAGGTTCTGGCAAGTAAAACCGATGGAAAAATCGGCCAGTTGCGCTTGACTGCCAACTCGCGCATTGCGTGAAGCATCGGTGCACGCTTTTTATTAATGTCAGTTAGCGAGGGAGTCACGACAATCTTAACTACACTCAAAATTCCACGTCGCTGACTAAAGAGAACGGCATAATCAATCAAACTGCCGCGTTCCTCCGGAGCATTACAGATTGCCACAATTGTTGGCCGCCAATTTTTACTGTGCAATGGTAAAGATGGCAGCTGCAATAACAGTGTGTGGATCGTTGAATAAATAAATCCACGCCGTGCATCTCCGTATGCCATTTCTAAATTTCGATAACGCACCCAAATATACAAAGCCAACAAAATGACAGCCGCCAAAATCGACAATCCCGGTGCAATCAAAAAGGCAGCAGTGCAACAGGCCGCAGCGCCATACGCGGCAATGGACCAATGAAAAAAACGGAAGCGCGGGCGAAAAGAAGGATTGGCACTTACAGACTCCACAAACGCCGCCAGATTAATAATCGCATAGGTAAACAGGAAAAACAGTGAAACCAATTCACTAACTACGTTAATTGGGGAATAGGAAATATCTGTCGTATCCCGGCTCATAAATCCGCACCAGAGCAAAAGCGGTACACACAATATCACGACAAAAAGAATTGCGCGCCGAGGTTCATTTTGAGGCCCTACACCCGGCTTGAAAAAAACAATTCCTGGAATCGCATTATCCACACCGAGGCTCTGCAACACACGGGGAGCCCCCAGCAACCATCCCAATGCCGTTGAAAGTGTTGCCGCTTGAACTCCCGCCAAAATCATAAAACTCATTCCAAAAAGTGCGTTCTGGCACAACAATAAATAGGGTTGCTCAATCATTGCCTGCCGATCAAAGCAGCCGGCCGCAACAAAAATCTGCAGCAAGTAAATTGCAATTGCGGTACCAAGCGCCAGAAATGTACCTCGCGGGATAGAGATATGCGGGGCTTTTAAATCCCCAGACATATTGACCCCGGCCATAATACCAGTCACCGCGGGGAAGAAAAGCGAAAAAAGCGTTATTGATGAAATCCCTCCAGGCGCAGGAGTAAGATTCTCCATAAACGTTTGAGTGGAAAAGTGCGGCAAAGGCCCCAGCAAAAAACAGAGTATGGATACCCCGAGAATCGCCATAATAAAAAATTGTGCTTTAATTGCCCAATCAGCGCCACGCCAGACCAGAAGTCCAAGCAGCAAACCAATCCCGACGTTCAACAAAGGAAAATACTCACGTAAATCCGGAAATGCACTGACCAACGCTTCCGTTGCGCCCAAAATATTAAACGCAATTGCCAACGTCTGAGAAATAAAGAGTGTTACACCAATTGTCGTTCCAAATGATGGCCCCAATACACGGCTGATCAGATAATATGCCCCACCACCACCAATATTCAGGTTGGTTGCAATCGCCGAAATTGAAAAGGCCGTCGCCAAAGTAATCGATGAACCGATTACCAGAATTAATAAAGTATGGTATACGCCACCATTCCCGATGACATAATTGATGCGCATAAACATCACCAGCCCGAGGATTGTCAAAAGAGCTGGTGTATAGACGCCGCTGAATGTGCCGAAATTATATCCGCCCTTCACCGCAGATGAATCTTTCGCTGAATGCATAACCATTTAACCTCACTCAAAAAACGGATTATCCCTCAGAAAGAGCGGAAAGAAAATTTCTGATCCATTCCATTCATTTTCACAATTCCAAGCCTCGGGAAAACAGGAAACCTTTTCCCGGGAACTGATGCCTTCCGCTACGGGATCTTCATGCGTTTATCAAACGCAGCGATTCTTTATGATAAGCTTTCTGTTTTGCAGAAGTTATCTGTTTCCCCTACTCTATCATTTTTCAAAGAGATTGCAAGTTTCTTTCCCCTCAATCTCTACCTCTTTTGGCAAAACGTCTGGTACTTCCCGTATTCCAGTAAAAAAGAAGCGCACTCCGGGAATCCGGAGTGCGCCCACAGATGGAAACAACGAAAATGTTCTTATGCGATATACACGACTTCCGCTTTACCAGTCTTGCTGGACCGGTCTGCGGCGTCAAGCATCGCCATAACTTCAATCGTTTCAGCCAGAGGAACCGGAGTAATACCGGTCTGGAAGAAGTTCTCAATTTCATGCATTAACTGGCCATATGGAGAAGATTCCGGCTGTTTGGCAAAGAAAACTTCCCGCTCAAAATCGCGAAGGACACCGCCATACGCATAGCATTCATGAGTCAGTTCCACCATCCCGCGACGACCGTCGCGGTACTGAACCACACACACAGCTCCATGCGGATCCATTGTCGTCGTCACGGTTGCAGCACCAGTTCCCAGAGCAGTTGCAAGCATTTCAAAGGCATGGACACCGTACCAGACAATTGAGCTACCGGCAGGAGCCTTCCCTAAACATCCCCAAACATGAGCAGTTACCGGCTTGGGCATATCTTTGCAGGCAGCAACAATTTCAGGAATATAACGAAGAGAAGACGTGGAAAATACCGGAATCTTCTTTTCGGCAGCAATTTTGGCAATCGTCAAACCATTGGCAATGGTATCGGCCATCGGTTTATCAAGAAAAATCGGTTTACCGAGTTCAGCAGCACGCTTGAAATATTCCAGATGAAAAGACGGATCATTGATTTCGAGCATAATCCCATCGCAATCCTTCACCGCTTCATCAAAATCCAGTGTAACTGGAATGCCCCATTCCTCAAGCTGTTTCTGGCGGGCATCAAGTCCAGCCGGGCTCTGGAAGGGAGTGTCAAAACGCAAGCAACTGACCGGTTTGAGAGAGTCTATTTTCTCCGGCGCGCCTTCTTCCATCGCGACCATATAACGCGGGAATTCAATCGAATGGCTGGTATCCAGTCCGATCATTGCAATCTTAATTTCTTTCATGATGCTGACAACTCCTGATCTGTTGGCAAATGACAAATAAAACCTACCAACGGTTATTTCCGCTTGAACACGAAAAAGAGAAATAACCGTTGGCAAGATGGATACAGTGTTTAATATATCCATACATTGTGCCTTTGCAAGCCCTTTTTTCTCGAAAAACAATGGAGTTATGGATTTTTTTTCATTTTTTCTTCCAAAAGTGTATTTCTTCCATATTTTATACCAATGGCAT
>CALGPR010000149.1 GCA_937960425.1 uncultured Lentisphaeria bacterium | reverse complement strand
TCATCATAGTATTGTTGCCCTTGGCGGACAACAATGTATTCCATATTACGCTGGTATTCTGCTGCTTCTTCATCCAACCCGACATGGAAGAGTTTCGGACCGTCAAAAAGTTCAACTGTTTCCTCAATTAAGTCTTTACAGAAGTTATAGTAAGGCCGGCTGGATACCATATGAGAAAATTCCCCCATCCAGACATCATGGCAGCAGGAAAAATTCAGTTTCGGGACAACTTCCAACCCGAGATCCCGGCAAAACTTAAGTTCCTGGCGAAGTTTTTCCCGGCTCCAGGCGTTTTCAACCGCAATTTCCGGATGGCTTTTATAGACAATTGCATCCTCTGTGTCAAGGACTAACAGGTTACCTCCAATTTCTGCAAAGCGAGTTACTACTTCTTTCCAAACTCTATCGTCGACACGCAAAAAAGGTTGATAATTACGCACCGCAGCGCGACCACGATTTTCCGGACGTTCCTTTTCTTCCCACAAGTTGACGCTGAGGTGAAGAAGAATGGCTCGATACATTTTTTACTCCTTCCGATTAAGGTTCTGTTTCATGTTGATGATATCGTGTTCGTGCATTTTTGATTGTCTGATCAAATAGTGCTTGTTGGGATTCTGTCAGGTGGAAAAATTGTCGGGACAATTCCCCTCTAATCACATTATAGCGTTCCTTCGACAAATTCAGGTGATCACAGCATACGCTAATTTGTGACAAAGCAAGCAGGCGGATATACACGCTTTCCGGATGCCGGAACACCAGAAGAGTACATTCATTAAATGCGTCCAGATACCGTTGCAGTTGAAGCAGTATTTTAATGCGAAATTCCTGAATTGCATAATCTTCAGGCATCAGGCGTTCTGCTGCTTCTAAGATAGACAAAAGTTCCTGTGCATCACTTCCTTTTTGATATTTTTCAATGAATACACATCCCAGAACCATCAGGGTCAGAAAACGTTTTTCTGCTGGCAGAGTAATAGGATAAAAATTTTCAACAGCAGCGGTGAGATCGGGATCCAAATTGCGGACATATCGCCGGACAAGCTGATAGGATTTTTGGTATTTTTCTTCGCAATGGGCAGTCTGCTGTTCCGGATGTTGACGATAAAAGAGACGATAGGTATCGACATACAGGATTTTTTTGGTCAACCCCAGCCGTATCCACATAAAAACATCCAGTGCATAACATTCTTCGCCGTCGATTGTACTGTCATAGCCTCCACAGGCACGCAGGTCTGCAGTGCGAATTATCATCCCGTTATGGTTGACCCGTGGATCAATCGTCGCTGGAAAGCAGGCATAATCTCCACCGTTATTGACCCCCGCATCTCCTTTTTCAGCACTGAATAAACGTTTTTTGCCAAACGTTGCCCCGTAATCCGGATGCGTATCAAGAAATGCCAGATCGGCATCAATATCGAAAAGCACGAAGATGTCGTCAGAATCAAAAATCAGAACATATTCTCCACGGGCTTCTTCCAGCAATTTTTGATGGGCAGCAACAATACCGCGATGTTCCGGGAAACGGATCACTCGGATCAAAGATGGGTAATTTGCTTCAAAATCCCGGGCAATGTCGCCGTCACCGCCGTTTGGAGAGCCGTCATCGACAATGAGAATTTCGCAATTTTTGAAGTGATAACCACTTTCTACAATGCTGTCGAGTGTTTCACGCAGATAGCCTTTATCGCTGTGGCAGGCGATCATAAAACTCAGGCGAATTGTATCCATAAAGTTCATTTCCTTTGGGGTGAATAGTCTTTTTACTATAGAAGGAAAATCGGGAATTGCAAGCAAAAAAAAGCTGCCGTACGG
>CALGPR010000148.1 GCA_937960425.1 uncultured Lentisphaeria bacterium | reverse complement strand
CCCCAATATAAACACTTTGATGCGGGAAGGGGATTTCAATGCCTTCTGCATCAAAACGTTTTTTGATTTCTTTCAGCAGGGAATCCCGCAGCACGAGTAAGTCAGTCTTTTCAAACCAAACTGCCAGAAGAATGTCCTGGGATGAAGCATTGAAACTGACAAACGAGATAATCGGTTCCGGTTCGTTCAGGCAAAAAGGATTTTTTTCGGCTATTTCCCGCAAAATCGCTGAAACTTTATCCACATCATCATTGTAGGATACTCCAATCGTCAGATCCAAACGACGGATCGGAAAGTGAGAAATATTGACAACAGTCGCTTTAAGGAGGGTTTCATTCGGAACCCGGATCAGTTTATTGTCCATAGTACGCAACTTTACCGACAGGAGATCCATGGAATAGACAACCCCTGAAGTCGTTGCATCGATTTGAATCATGTCTCCCTGTTGAAATGGTTTTTCTATCAAGAGAAAAAAGCCGCCGATAATATTTGCAAGACTGTTCTGCGCAGCAAAACCAATCGCAATACCGGCAACTCCTGCCGCTCCCAGCAAGGCCGTTAGTTCTACTCCGCATTGTCCAAGAATTAACAGGATAACCAGCACTGTTCCGCCATAAGTAATAAATTTTGTCAGAACAAGATGGGCTTGCGCGGAAAGACGCTTTTTCGTTTTGTACAAAATCAGTTTCAATGATCCGACAACCAAAAAGAAAATAACCAGTATTGCGAGGATGTTGTTGATGATTTCAGCATGGTCTCGATAGAATTGCAGTAAATGTTGGAGTTCCATATTTATTCCTCTGGGCTGACGACTATTTGAACGGTAACCACATGGTACCGGTATTTTGTTTCGCTTGAAGCAATTCGTAACTACTTTGCGAAGATTCTGGCTGGCTGGATGTTAAAACTGGCGGTTTATCCGCAGTCACGACGCATGTCGTGTCAGACAACCGGAGTAAGGGTTGTTTTCGATTGCGGAAAATGGCATAATCTTTCATCTGTAGAATCAACTTCGTCAGAGGCAAAATTTTTGCACTGTGGTTTACTACAGTTAATTTTGTTACTGCTTTGAATTTATTATATTCCGGTGGCGGCGGATTGTGTTTAACAAGTGTGTTCAACGCATAGGCGTTTACTCCGGCAGCCGGCTCCCCAAGCCAGGTTTTGGAGAGAATGGAAGTAGGATATTCTGCAAAAAGCGTTCCATTCAGGCAGAGCTTTAATGTCATCGGAATCGTCAAGTAAAAAAATATTTCCTGATTGGGGAGTAATTGCAATGTTTCTTTCAGAAAGACTGCCAACGGCCTATCGGGTACTCCCGCCTGAAATTCAAGATGGCAGGAATCATCCCATTTTACTTCATTGCCCATTTGTTCAAAGCTGCTTTTGAGTAACGGAGAGAGTGTCGGATAAGAAGCCGCTATTTTTATGGTTCCCGATTCACGGGTAATGGTTAATACTAATTCGTTCAAGCAGAGTTTGAGTGTGTCATCATTGACGATAACGGCTTGCGTATTCAGCATGCCGTTGAGTTCATGTGGAGAAAGTTCCTTTATCATTTCCTGTCTCCTTCCTGGGGAAGCACATAATCGATAAACTCACAAAAAGAATTAATGCGTTTTTCAAATGGTTCACCGCGGGGATCCCCAAATCCATAGGCAGCAAAAATTCCTCGCATTCCTGCGGATTTTCCTGCAGCCAGATCTGTGTAGTGATCCCCAATCATAAAAGCATCCCCAGGCCGTACAGTAAAACGTTTGCACAGAGACAGGAGCGAATCTGGTGCCGGCTTCAATGGAAATTGATCAGTTCCTCCAATAATTGCCGATAAAAATTCTTTTACGCCAAGTTTGTCGAGAATCCGGACTGCGCTATCTGAATCTTTGTTGGTGACTACTGCAAGATACCAACTCGATTCCGCAAGTTTTTTCAAGCCTTTCTGAACGCCGGGATAAAGTGTTGTATAATCAGTCAAATGCTGGTTGTAATATTGCTTCATCTTTGCAATGGCGTCATCGATAGGAATCGTTTCATGGTGTGCAAGTGCGCGCAGAATGAGATTGCGAATGCCATTGCCGACAAAAGATGTTACGGTTTCCAACTCCAAAGGAGGCAGGTGATAACAGGCACGCATTGCATTCACTGCCGCAGCAAGATCAAGTCGGGAGTCGATTAATGTACCGTCCAAGTCGAAAACAGCAAGCTGTGCTGTCATTGCAGCGCTCCCTCCTGATGATGATTCCCTGCCACAAAGGAGACATGGGTGATCTGTGGTAACCGGGCAAATGCGTCAATCCCCAACTCGGAAAAAAGCCCCTGTTTGAAATAATGGAAGCCGATGCCACCAACCATTGCTGCATTATCCGTACAGTATTTCCGCGGTGCAGGACGGAAGATTATCCCTCGGGGCATCAATTCTGCCAGACGTTCCCGGAGAACACTGTTACAGGCTACGCCGCCGGCAACAACGACAGTTTTTACATGATAAGCTTTTGCTGCAGCAAGAGTTTTCCGGCATAGAACGTCAATGACTGCTTCCTGAAATCCTGCGGCAGTGTCGTAAACAAACTGTTGTTCCGCCGCTGCATCACCCCGGATATGATTCTGAACATGGTAGAGCAGAGCCGTTTTTACTCCGCTGAAGCTGAAGTTGTATTTATGTTCTTCCGGAACGGCTTTCCCTGCTGTGCCTGTTAATGGCCGCGGAAAATGATATTTTTCCGGATTGCCGTGTTCTGCTGTTCGTTGCATGACTGGACCGCCCGGATAGCCAAGGTTCAGCAATTTTGCCGCTTTGTCCAATGCTTCTCCGGCCGCGTCATCAATGGTGCACCCGATTTGTTCTGCTTTGCCGTCTCCGGTAACAAAGAGCAAGGAAGTATGTCCTCCGGAAACGACAAGTGCCAATAATGGATAAGTTGCTGGGTCTTCCAGAATGCCCCGGCCATCATCCAGAAAAGCCCCGTAAATATGGGCCAGAAAGTGGTTAATCCCGATCAATGGTTTCCGGTGCGCCGCCGCGAGTCCTTTTGCGTAGTTCAGGCCAACTAACAGGGCAGGCATCAAGCCCGGTCCCTGTGTCACTGCGATTGCATCGATGTCAGACAGGGAAACTCCCGCATTGCCAAGAGCTTCGTCGAGAACCGGACGAAGAGCAACAAGATGTTCACGTGCAGCCAGTTCAGGAACAACTCCGCCATGTACAGCATGCGTGGCAATCTGTGATGCCACTGCACTGGAAAGTACTTCATAGCCATCTCGGACAATCGCGGCAGCAGTTTCATCGCAACTGGATTCAATTCCTAAAATCAGACTCATAACCAATAATTCCCAAATTGAAAACACATTCTATGAAGACTCCTATATCGCATCTTGGGGCGGCTGACAGGCAGAAAACCGCAGAGGTGATCTGAGCGACGAGGAGCTTTGTATCGTCTCCCATACTATAGAGACGGCTTTCGCACCGTTTCTATTGTTATTCTAAACAATATAGCTCGAAATATGGAAAAAACAACACTCTTTCTATGAATCAGGATTTGAAAACCTGTTTTGATTGAGTATTGTTCTTTTATGAAGAGGGAGCTCTGTTATTTCCGGAATGGATTTGAATTTTGATGAAATATCCAGGCGATGGATAAATAGATAAATAATATTTGTCCGGATAGCACGGAGTTCCAGTACGGAAACACCAGAGAAATTCAGGAAATTTTGTTGTTTCTGCGGAAACAGGAGAAATAGGAAAAATTGTAATACTTGATTCCCCGCAAGAGATGCAGGAAATACAAGATCAGGATTTTGTAAACAGGGTATTTCTTAAGAGAGAAGTGATGTGTGGTTGAGGAGGATGGGGGGCCCAGAGGTTTCAGCAAGAAAAGAAGCGATGTACCGGAAAGTTGTGCAACAAACAGGAGTTATATTATGAAACAGATCATTAGTGGCGGCAAAAATTTTATTTTTACGATTTCACCGGGAATGGTTCTGGTGCGGGGGATCTTATTTATTCTTATGGGGTTATTTCTTTTTCTCCGTCCGTTGGCTGCTTTGTTTGCTTTGACCTATGTATTGGGAATATTCAGTATCGCTGGTGGTGTGTTGACCTTTTTCCAGAAAGGCGCTTCAGAAGGAGCGAAACTTTCGGCAATTCTGATGCTGTTGATTGGTTGTTTCCTTGTATTCTTTCCAGGGATCGCCAATATCATGGTGATGTTGATTATTGCATTCTGGTTGATTGCCGGAGCTCTGAATTCATTTTTGGGGAAGTCCCGTGTTTTGCCTCCAGGAGCGCCGCGGACTATGTCTTATCTCGCTTCCGGCTTATCGTTGCTGGTGGGGATTTTTATGATTTTTTTCCCGCTGGCAGGGCTTGACGCGATGGCTTCCATCTGCGGGATTTTCCTGTTGCTGTATGGGGTTTTCCTCTGCGTGTTTGCTTCTTACATCCGGAATGTTTAGAAACGTTGATTGTCTGGGAGTTGTTTGCATGTTAAAAAAGTTGTTTGCCGCATTGATGGCTGTTGCGGTAACAGGGGTTGTTTCTGGTGCGGAAGAGGGAATCACTGAAAAAACGGTTGAGGCAACGGTAGCGGATTCTAATTGGACTTCGTGGTGCCCCGGGGTATCCATCAGTTCTGGTGGATATGATAAACTGTTTACAGAAGTACCGGCTGCCACTCAAGCCCCAAAGGCCAAAATGGTTATTTTACGCCTCGGACTGCCAATTAACGATTCCGAAGAAAGAGTCAACGGCGTAGATTTGGCGCTTCTGGCATCAACAAATGTCGTAAAACTTAATGGCGTACAAATCAGTACTTTGCTGTCCTGGCCGGAACGATTTTCCGGTTTGCAGTTTTCCGGGTTTGCCAATGTTACAACCGAGGCCGAGGGGATATCCATTGCTCCGATTGTGAATGCTGCGCAGCAATATCAGGGAGTACAGTTCGGATTGATGAATGCCGCATATCCCGATCTGTTTACCATGATTGGGGTAGAACCTTTGCCTTCGGACACCAATCTACACTCTTATGGGGTTCAAGTAGGTGCCGTTGGAAATCTTGCCGAATACAGTACCGGATTACAGTTTTCGGGGCTTTGTAATGCCGCAATTTCTCATGAGGGCATGCAGAGCGGATTATTCAATCAGGCAGCTGCGGTTGAAGGCTTTCAACTGGGATTGGTTAATTTTACAGAAAAATTACGGGGAATCCAGATCGGAGTCTCGAATTGTTCCCAAAATGGTGGTGTCCAGATCGCTTTATTTAATCTTGCCGAAAAAGAAACTTTGCAAATCGGCCTTGTAAACCGAAACCCATCTGGTTTTTTGCCATTAACCCTTTTTGTTAACTTCTGATTAGGATAAGAAT
>CALGPR010000147.1 GCA_937960425.1 uncultured Lentisphaeria bacterium | reverse complement strand
GTTTATGGTAGTTGGTCTGGTGGCAAATGTGATTCTCGACCCACTTTTAATTTTTGGTTACGGCCCGTTCCCGCATTTGGGAATTACCGGTGCGGCTTATGCTACTGTGTTGTCGCAATTCCTCGGGATGCTCGGCATTATGTATTATCTGCATTTCCGGTATCATTTGCTTGCGGCGAAGACTTTGGTATGGGAGCGGTTGCGTCGGTATTGGCCGGCTGTGCTCCGTATCGCAATTCCTTCTATTTTGGGCATGATGTTAATGCCGATTGGGAACGGTGTCATTACACGCATCGTTGCGGAATATGGAAATGATGCAGTGGCAGCGTGTGCCGCAGCCGGGCGGCTGGAAGTTTTGGCATTTGTTTTTCCCATGTCGCTGGGAATTAGTTTGATGCCTCTGGTCGGCCAGAATTATGGAGCCAAACAGTATCAGAGGATTCGGGATTGTCGGCGGATTGCCTTTCGTATCGCTATTGGATTCGAATTGTTGATGGCTGTTTTGTACTTCATTTTTGCTCCGCAGCTTGTCGTGCATTTTTCGACTGATGCGCGCGTTTGCGAAATTATGATCCTGTATTTGCGGATTATTTCAATCGGATTTGGTATGGTGGAAGTTCATCGCTTCAGTGGATTTTTCTTTACCGGTTGCGACCGGCCCAATACCGCTGCATTGCTGAATGCGATGCGAATCCTGGTCTTTTTAATTCCTTTGTCTCTTCTGGCTCTGGTTACTGGCAGCCTGGCAATGCTCTTTATTGCCCGCCTTGCCGCTGATGTCTTTTCCGGCGCTATCGGGTATTATTTAACTTTCCGCCTGACCAGAGAACTGCTTGCCCGTTCATCGGGGACGGCAAAGGCTCCTTCTCTTGTGTCCTCTGCATCTACTGCTGGTAGATAGGCCATCCCTCAAAAGGAGCAGGAGTTGTCTCGTTGAAGAGCAAGTCTTTCCAAGAAATTCCAGAAAGTGTCTCTTCCATTCGGCTTTGTTCGGCAGGAAAGTGCGGACGGACTGCACTTGAATGTGCTTCCCCTGCTTGCGGAATCCGCGCCTTTAACAGCACTCTGTGGAAAAAATACTATAGGATGGCGCCTGAGTCTGCTATTGCCGTTTAGACGTCTGCCGGGTTTGGTAAAGACGGCTGCGGGCGGGATTGTTGCTGGACGCCGCCATTTCCGTCTGGGAAGTGGATATCAAGCTGATCAAAGGCAATGTTGATTTTATGCTCAGAAAACAGTTCAAATACTTTTTCCCTGAACTGGGATGCAGTGGCCGTCATCAGTGATGCCGGTCCCCAGATCCGGGTAACAAAGTCAATATTGCTCGAGCCAAATTCAGAACAGAACACTTCCGGTGCCGGGAATTTCTGGACCAGTTTGGTTTCCTGTGCTGCTTGCAACAGCAACGATCGCACCAGTTTGAGATCTGAATCGTAACCGACGCCGATGGTGATGTCGCGGCGCATCAAAGGGTTGTTGCGCGTCCAATTGCGGAAATCTTTGGAGAGAACGCGGGTGTTCGGTAAAGTGATGACCGAACCATCCCATGTTTCCACAACTGTCGCACGAAAACTGACCGTTTTGATTTTTCCCATAATGCCATCGAATTCAATGACGTCACCAGGGCGTACCTGTTGGCCCGCAAGCAGGATGATTCCACCAATGAAATTTTCCAGCACTTCTTTCATCGCAAAACCAATTCCCATACTTAATCCGCCGAGGATAACCAATACGCTTGAATAATTAACTCCCAGCACAATCATGACAATGAGAACGTAGAATGTCCATGCCAGATAAGTTCCTAACGTCATGAATGATGGAATTACGCCAAAATCAGCAGCATCTTTGTAGATGTTCCGAACCAGTTGTCGCGCGGCAAATACCAGAAAGCGCATGACAAAATAGGCGATAACACAAATAATCAGGTCGCGAAGTGAAAAATAACAGATTTCCCTTGAAATTGGAAATGGTTGTTTCAGCAATCCTGCCGCCCAGTCCTGCAAATGATAGGTATTTGTGACCAGGCCGATAATATTGGAGAGAATCCCCAGCCAGAGAATCGGCAGACCAATGTGTTTCAGGGCGTTTCGGAATAGCGTTTGATGCGGGTCTTTATTGAGTCTCCAAACCAACTCACTGAGCGCCAATCCTCCCATTGCGAGCGCGATGATCGGAAAGAGCAACAGCAGCATGGTAAACCCAATATAGGGAAAACCTGTTGCTGCCAGATAACCAGCAAAGGCATTCGCAATAATGATCAGATAACCAATACAGATGTCCAGTTTCGGTTCAGTCGCACGATAAAGGCATACTCCTGTCCAGAACATGATCAGCAAAGCCAGTGGAGGCAACAGAAGTACCAGCGGCTGGTAGGGGATCAGCAGACAGTACATCATAATTGTCAACATATTTTCGAGTACCAGTGGCAGATAGATGATTAAAGTTCTCATCAGCAGAGGACGTTCTATGCGAAAGGCTAACGACATAACCAGCAAAGCACAGGACCACAGAAGCTGGGCCGACTGCCGAAACGGCACCTCGTAAGCGGTTCCCAGCAGCATCTGGCTGGAATAAAAAGTGAAAGCAAACCCGAACAAAAGCCATCCCACCATTAGAACTCTGCTCTTGCTGTAGCCGTCTGAATAAGGCATGTTTCGCAGGATAAGAGGGATAACGTATCGTTTACCAAGCAATGCCATCGGCAGAATGACCGTCAACAGAATGGTAAAAAAACTTCCCCAGAAAATACGGCTTGAAGGAATAATGGAGCTGATATCTTCAACAATTGAGCAGCACCAATAGTAAATCGCAAAGCGTGCGACCCTCAGAAGGGAAAAAAAGGTTCCTCCGGAGCGGCTGAACATTCCGTTGACCGATGTTGCCCGCAGCTCTTCACTGCGGTTATAAAGATCGTTCAGATCATTTGCCGTCATTTCCATCAGGCTGTTGAATGGTTTGATGCTTTCCGATATGGCACTGATTTCATTCAGCAGGCCGTAAAGTTCTGACAGGCATGCTTTGCGTGCTTCATCCTGTTCTGGAGACATTCCGTTCGGGTCAAACTGCATTAGCACGACTACCATTTGATCCGTTTCCTGTGCCAACGAGTTTAATGCGGAAATCAGGCTGTGCAGCAATTTAAACTGGTTAAAGAACTCATTGTGAAGATCAATGACTTGCTGGTTCGCCAATGTTATGTCCAGAACATTCAGTTCATTATAGGTGTTGAGTTTAAATTCAAGTACATCAATTTTCTCCTGGATGCTTTGAGTGTATCGGCGGATATTGGCTGTCTGTTCCTCCAGTCGTTCATGGAAGATTTGCAACATTTCCTGTTTCCGTTCCACCTGATGCTGGTAGCGGGGAATGACTTCTCCAAGATTGGTGGAGCCCCAGTTGATGCTTTCACTGTGGTTGTTAAAAAGGGCAATCGCTCCAACAATCAGGAGTAAAATACATAAAATAATGCCAATACCGTTTTTCATAGAAAAATTTTGCCTTCCTCCCTGTAAGTTCAGAGTGATCAATAATACTATAAAATACCTCAGTATCGATAAAATAAAAAGGGATGATTTGTAAAAAATTTTTTTAGAAGTATTGTTTTGGGGATAAAATTCCGGAAGGAAATGGGAAATGGAGAAATATGT
>CALGPR010000146.1 GCA_937960425.1 uncultured Lentisphaeria bacterium | reverse complement strand
CCGGTAGTAGAGGTGTTCGCCCGGACTTTGAGCCAGAAAGGTCGCCGCGTCGCAATCCTCAGCCGAGGATACCGCAGCAGAAAATTAACGCTTTCTGAAAAACTCCGCCAGAAATTCGGCTCTGAAAAAATGGAAGTTCCACCAAAGGTCGTTTCCGATGGAGAAAACGTGCTGTTGGATTCAGCTTACGCTGGAGATGAACCATATATGCTTGCCCGCAACCTCAAAAAAGTTGTTGTTCTTGTCGACAAGGACCGTGTTAAATCCGGGCTTTATGCAATCGATCATTTTGAGACGGATACATTAATCCTGGACGACGGATTTCAATATCTGCGCCTGAAACCGCATATTAATATTGTTCTGGTAGATTCTACCGCCCCATTTGCGAATCACCATGTCCTTCCTCGCGGTACTCTTCGGGAACCGATCAAGAATATTCGCCGTGCGGACTACATCTTCCTGACAAAATCAAATGGCGGCAAACATCTGCGGCATTTCAAATCCTTTTTACGCCGCCACAATCGCCGTGCCGAAATCATTGAGTGCTGCCATATGCCACAGTATCTTGAAGCCGTTTTTGATCCTGGAAAGCGAATGGAACTGAAAGAATTGTCCGGATTGAAAACGGCAGCAATTTCAGCGATAGCCAATCCGGCAAGCTTTGAATCTTTTCTGGAAAAATATGGTGCTCACCTGTTGACCCGTCAACACTATGCTGACCACCATCGGTACTCTGTCGCCGAAATTCGTGATTTTACCCATGCCGCAAAAAAAGCTGGGGCAAAATTTGTGATTACAACCGAAAAAGACGCGGTCAGGATTCCTTTCGATGGATCGTATGCTTTGCCAATTTATTTTCTGCGCATTAAGATTGATATTTTAAGTGGGCAGGAAAATTTTGACCAGTGCATCAGTCGAATTTGCTTTTTACCAGAAAAATCTTAAAAAGAGTGTTAGAATAACCTTCCATGACAGGAGAGAGAACCCTTATGAAACAATCCATGTATAAAGTTCTGACAGGAGCAATACTATGTGCCGGATTTCTTGCAGTTCCGGTGCAAGGCGCTGATTTTGAAGCAACAATGGGCAAAGGAGGGCTGTCTTTGAGTAAAATCCATCCGATTTCTCTCTTTTCCCGTATTATTGCCGTTCAACCGCCCTGGCAGGATAAGTACTTCTATTCCGCTGTAAGTCCGATTGCTGTCGAAGAGTCTGTGACTGCAGACGGAGAAAAATGTATAACCATGAAGCAGACAAGTGATGAAAAATTTCATTTGTCCAACTATTCTGCCGTAAATAAGGGAGATCATGGCGTCGTCATTACTCTTTCTGGGGAAATGACAGAACCTCTGCCTTATCTCCTTGAACACTCTGTTATGATGATTCCGGAAAGGATTTTAGCGGGAGCAACTTACACTGTTGTTCATGAAGATGGAAGCTCAAGTGACGGAAAAATTCCGGAGGAATTTGACGGAGAAACCGGAAAAGTCAAAGATCTGGTCAATTCGATCAAAAGTATAGTTTTTGACGGTCCGTATGGGAAGCTTTCCATTACTGTTGACGAAGGTGCTCCTCTTCAGGTGACAGACCGTCGCAGTTTGGGGTTTGACGTTTCCAGTGAAACCGCGACAAAAGGGTTTTGGGTCGGATGTTCGCAGTCGATGGATCCTGGTGCAAAATACCATCAGGTGATTACCGTCAATTTTAAACAACGAGGCGATCTTTTTATTGCCCCGGAAATTGTTCCGCGCTCTGAATATGCTGAAGTCAAGAAAACCGATGCCTTGGCACAGAAGCTTGTCGCGGATCTTCCTGTCTTTCCTGCCGTCAAGGAATTTATTCCCGCAGAAGGGACTACTTCCCTCGGAAACATCACCACATCGCTGGTCAACGCATTTACCGAAGATTATGATCGTCTGCAAAAGGCTCTCGCTGATTTCAAGGCATTCTGTGGAGAAAATGACAACACAAAACCTGCGGTCAACGTGATTGCCGTACAGATGGCAAATAATTACTACAACCTGGAACTACCGGCTCAGCCGGATGGTTATGTCATTTCCGCGGAAGGAGATAATCGTATTATCGTTGCGGCGCGTACGCCACGCGGGGTCTTTCATGGATTGCAAACGCTCCGGCAGATTGCTGAAAACGGCGAAATTCCCAATGGGTTGATTCGCGACTGGCCCGATTTTGCCGAACGTTCAATCCTGATTATGCCCGATAATAACAGCGTAAATTTCCATGGGAACCTGATCCGTAAAGTTTTGGTGCCGGCGAAAATCAATGCATTATACATTGAGTGCGAATATGCTGCATGGGATGCCCTTGCCAATGTCCGCCAGCCCTGGGCAATTTCCAAGGAAGATCTGAAAGAACTCATCGCGATTGCCAGAGAAAATTACATCGACGTTTATCCTTTATTCCAGACACTTGGTCACAGTGAATATCTGTTCATGAACGGGCAGAATATTGATATGGCGGAAGATCCGGAACATCCTTATGCTTATTTTTCGCAACATCCGGATGTCTATCCACTGATGACTCGTTGCCTGGATGAAGTTCGTGAAGTTTTCGACAATCCGACCCGCCTTCACATTGGTCACGATGAAGTAAATATGTTCGGCAAATTCCCCAATCGGCCAGAGAGTGTGGAAAAAGGCGGCGGCCAGATCGTCATCGATGATATTTTATTCTATTATGATTATGCCCGGAAACACAATATGGAACTGATGATCTGGCAGGATATGTTTGTAACGCATACGCGCGGATTCGGATCCACCTTTGACCACATGGGATTGGATCAACGCCGTGGAGATTTGCCG
>CALGPR010000145.1 GCA_937960425.1 uncultured Lentisphaeria bacterium | reverse complement strand
TGACAGTATCAATCGTTACATTGCCACCGTAAACAGCAAAGCCGCTGCCAGTACCGCCTTTTCCGATCAATTCTCCGTCGATTCCACCACGGATGGAAATATCGCCTCCATTGGTGCCAATCGCATACCCGCCACTGGATGCACCAGTAATCAGGCCTTTAATGCTTGCTGTAGCAGCAATACCGCCATTGATGACAACATCACCAAACGAGAAGATACCCCAGGCATTGTTCCCGCCATAGAACTCCGTACGAATAATACCGGAAATCCCGTCGTTTACCGTCAAAGTTCCATTGGCAACAAGACCGCCAATTTGACGGCCACCGCTGTTAGTGAGATAATCGGCAACATTGTTGATTGAACCGGTAAAACCATTTTCAATCGTCAAGTCACCACTGGCAAACACAGTACCATTCTGTTTGTCTGCTGCGGCAACCTGGCTTTCATTTTGGCCGAACTGTACTGTTATATCACCGGCAAATCCATTGGTGAAAACGAGATTTCCGCCACTTCCCGTAGCAAAAGCCTGTCCATTATAACCGGTAATATCCATTGTTCCCGTAAAGGAATCTACAGTCAAATCGCCGTTTGCATAAATCACACGATTGTAGTTGCCATATCCGCTGCGAGTACCCGTAAAGGTAATATTTCCAGCGATATCAACACTCGATCCGGCGTTAAACGTCATGAAATTGTCTCCAGTATAATTCCAGGAACTATCTGAACTCAGCCGGACCTGCCCTGTCCCGGAAATAACCTGACTTAAGTCAATTGTCTTACTGCCGCCAATTTCCAAAGTGCCGCCATTGAGGACAATATTCCCGTTAAAGGTATCGTCAAGGGTATTGTACCATGCCAGAGTCCCGCCATCAATGCTGATCGTCCCGTTGTATCCAGCCAGGCTGGAAAGGATTGTCATTGTGCCAGCTCCAGTCTTGGACAGAACGGCATCTTCAACGCCAGCGATACTGTCGTATCCCGCAGTCCCATTCCCAATTGTCAACGTCACATCCTCTGCTACGTCAAAAGTTGCGGTTGCAGAAATGGTGCGGTTATTCTTCCCGATATACAGGAATCCGCCTCCAAGATCGTCTTTGATGCCATCATTTTCCACATAGTTGCCGGAATATACGGTATCTTTGCTGATCTTGAAAAGTGCATTTACGGTGCACAGAGAAACCGCGCCGCCGCGGGCATCCGCTGCAATGTCATTGCTGTCCTCATCGGTAAACGAGACACTGCTGACAAAGTTGTTATTGAAAGCAACGTCTGACAGTGTAACCTCATTTACTGAGGTGTCGTTTCCGATGAAGGTTGCCGCACCACCATTCAGGAGCCCCTGTCCACTCACACTGTTTCCACTGAAAGAAACGTTAGACAAAATCGCCCCATTATTACTGGTGCTGCGGAAGAAGAGACCGCCGCCGATTTCATTATAGCCAATTCCCCAAGCATTTGTTGCCGTAGCAGCATTATTCGAGAATTCCCCGCCATTCATTTCAAGTGAACCGCCGTCGTACATGCAAAGAGCACCGCCATAAACGACAGAGTTTGATTTTGCTGTATTGTTCACAAAACGGGTATTGTTGATAACGACCTCGCCGCCTTTGTCAATACTCAATGCCCCACCCTGAACCTGAGTGTTGCCTTCAGTACTATCTGTGATATTACTGTCAAAAACAACATTCGTCAGCGTCGTATTTGCCATATAACTCACATAAAGAGAACCGCCATAGACACCGTTATAGATCGACTCAGGATTGACATCGCCAATCCAATTATCACGGAATACGACATCGTTCATGGCAAAAGTCGTATCATTGCTTGTGCTGTTGCCGGCATAGACGACATATCCGCAAGCGCCATAGACCGTTTCCGTCAACCGGATGGTATTCCCGGAAACTTCTCCACCGTTAACCGCAAAAGCCGTTGCTGCGGCCGTTGCCTGTGCATAGACAATCTGTCCCAACTGAGACGGACTCTTATGCTCATATGTCATATTCTGGGCGATCAGACCTGTACCGACAGACATTGCGCTATTTTCACCGAAATTTCCGGATGTATAGGTAATGCCATTGTAAATCAACTTGGAATTGGAGCCGAAAACAACATCGTAATTTCCGCTGAGGGCCCCGGACACGGTCAAAGTGACATCATCAGCCAGGACCAATTTGCTGTTGCCTTCGCTGCCGAATGCCAGTGTTCCGTTCCAGGTTTGATCTGCAGTCACATGAACAATATCGTCGCCGTTGCCCATTCCGAGCGTTCCGGTACCAGTAAAATTCGCCAGATTGATCACATCAGCGAAATTGGTTAAACTGACTGCCGCGCCATCGTTGATCTGGATTTGGCCGTTGCCACTGATAATCATCGCGTCCGCAGCATTGCTGAACGAAATTTCTGTCCCAATGGCAGCGACATCATTAACCGTCCAGACTGCACCGTCTGTCAACGTCAGTTTGTTGCCGCCCCAGTACATAACACCGGAAGTTTCCGCAGAGGCTTGAACCACTAATTCAGCATTCTTTGCATTACCAAAATTAATCCGACCATAGGAATTGCCATTTGATGCCAATGTCAGATTGTCCAGTGTCAATACACCGTTAAATGTCGTACCATCAAGCCATCCGCCATTGAGAAGCAATTTTGATTCTGCGTCAATGGTGAAGTTTTTCGCTGTAAACACCGGGTTGATCCCGCCATAGCCGGAGAAATCGTATTCCAATGTCGCGCCATTGAGCACACTCACATCAGCAAAGTATGTTCTCGCCGGCTTATTGCTCCGGGCTGTATATTGGGAACCATCACCGTCAATAACCAGATTGGCAGTGGAATCAGCCGTGTTTACACTCTGATTATTTCCAATGGTGTACGTTGCCCCATTCATCAGCTTCAAGGTAGCATTGTCGCCATAGGAAACCTTTCCGGATACCGGACAGGCAGAAACTTCCACGACAGCATGATCTCCGATATTGATTGAAGCGGCAGAAACATTACTGCCGAATGCAAGAGTTTTGCCTTCGCCAACATTGACGCTGCCAAGCTG
>CALGPR010000144.1 GCA_937960425.1 uncultured Lentisphaeria bacterium | reverse complement strand
TTATTCTGTATGACAATTGTTCTCAATTCCGGATGCAATATTTTGTCTCAAAATAATGTGACATATTATGATCTCGGAAGCTATCAAAAACAGTCCAGTGATCGTTTAAAATCCTATCAAGTTCGAATTGTTAATGCTACCGCTGTGGCTTCCAAAATGGTGTATTTCAGAGACAATTTTCAAAGTGTCGCTGACGATTCCGCCAGATTTGTTCAGCCACCGGATGAGATGCTTGCCAGATATCTTGCCGCACGTACAGGTTGCCAGAATTTCTTTTCCGGTGATAAAGTAATTGATATAACCATCAATCAATTCCATGTCAACCTTTCCGATATGACTGTTAATTTGGGAATCATGTACCAGATACAGGATAGCGCAAATCAGATTCAATATGTCGAAAACCATTTGTATCAACGCAAAGTGGAAGTCCTTGCCCCGGAAAATTTCGCATCCGCCTTCGCCGCACTTTTCGAAGAATTTGCTGATGCTCTGGAAAAACAGACACAGAAAAATTGAGCAGGATTTGCACTTTCTCAAGGCACGGTTTATATTCACTGTATACAATCATTTGGAATTTTTTCAGGAAAGATTTGAATATGGAACTCAAAGAAATTGAACGCGGCTGTAATTTTATCGCCGTTGGCTTGAAAGGCAGATTGGATATTAATGGAGTTCAAGCTGTCGAAATGCAGCTCTCCAAGGAGGCTTCTGAGTCGGCTAATTTATTGCTGGATCTTTCAGAGGTTGACTTCATCGCTTCACTCGGGATGCGTATGCTTTTGAGCATAGCAAAGAAACTTGGAGCAACACATTGCAAACTGATCCTTATCGCCCCACAGCAACTCGTGCGGGAAGCACTTGAAACGGCCGGCCTGTTTAACGTTATGGTTTGTGTAGACGATTTGGTTGCGGCTAAAGCCGCCCTGTAATCAGCATTTGTTGCCCATGCAAGAGCTTTTGCAGTACACTGTGCCCAATACTCTTCCGGAGGTAGGAGAATTTATCGATACCATCCGGAATGAGGTTTTTTATGCGCAGCTGAGTCAGCGCTGCCAATACCTCCTTGCCCTTATTCTTGAAGAGTTAATGACGAATATTGTCAAATACGGATATGACGATCAGGAGCCGCATGAAATTTCTGTGAAAATATCTCGTGGCGACAATGTGCTTCGGGTAACGGTAATGGATGACGGACATCCTTTTGATCCCCTTTGTGATGCCCGGCAACCTCAGATTGACGCAGCTCTCGAAGATCGCGGTATCGGTGGAATCGGTATTCACCTGGTGCAAACCATGGCAAAGGACATTTGCTATAAGCGGGTGAAGAACCACAATGTCTTGACAGTTACTTTAGATGCGGGGCAATAGGAAGGGATGGTAGTTTATGGAATGCAGAATTGAAAAAAAAACGGGATATTTGATGATCTCTTTAATCGGCCGTCTGGATGCTTCTACTGCAGCAGAGGCGGAAACACAAATTCTTGCTGCTTGTGCAACGTCTGAGCGTATGCTTCTGGAACTTTCCGAATTAGAGTATATCAGCAGTGCAGGATTGCGAGTATTGCTGATTACGGCCAAGACAATGCAGCATAAAGCCGGAAAACTAGCCCTCTGCAATATGAGTACACCTGTTAAAGAAATTTTTAATATCAGTGGTTTTAATTCAATTTTCAAGATCTTTCCAACTGCTGAGGAAAGTACATCATTTTTGTTGGCGTAACATTGGAATTATCCCTGATTCCGGAGTAGCACATGTGCGGAATTTCTGGTCTGATCAATTCGGGAATGTCCCGGGATTTTAATGCTGACTGTGTTGCCGCGATGAATGCAGCGCAGAAGTACCGTGGCCCGAACAGTAGTGGAATTCAGCAAATTGACAATGTAACTCTGGGACATGTACGGCTTTCCATCATTGATCTTGTCGGAGGGGCACAGCCGCTCGCCAATGAAGACAGGTCTGTTTGGGTCGTTTTTAATGGAGAAATCTATAATTTTCTCGACCTGAAGAGTGAACTTGAAGCCAAAGGACATTGTTTTTCTACAGCCTGTGATACCGAGGTGCTGGTTCACCTCTATGAAGAGGTCGGTGAAGCGCTTTGCACCTTTCTCCAAGGGATGTTTGCATTCGCGATTTATGACTGTCGGCAGAAAAAGTTGATCCTGGGGCGGGATCGTATGGGGCAAAAGCCATTATTATACCGACACGAAGGGAAGAGGCTGGCGTTTTCCAGTGAAATGGCGGCATTAAAAACTTTGCCGTTTTCTTTGACTTTGGATGATCCTGCGGTTCAGGATTTTATGGTACTTCAATATATTCCAGCTCCCAAGACAATTTACAAAGAAATTCGCAAGGTTCCACCCGCTTCTGTTCTGAGCTTTGATTGTGTTTCCGGCGCAATACAAATAAAACAATACTGGTCAATTGAAACAGATGCTCCGTATGAGCCCAAATGCACTCTCTCGTTTGAACAGGCAACACGTCAAGTTCGCGAATTGGTCTTCCGCGCGGTGAAAAAACGTTTGATGGCAGATGTCCCGTTGGGAGCATTCCTTTCTGGAGGACTTGATTCTTCTGTTATTTGTGGAGTTGCCTCACAATTGACGACTCAGCCGGTATCTGTTTTTACCATTGGATTTCATGATAATAGATACGACGAGCGAGAATATGCCCGCTTTGCCTTACGGGCAATCGAACATGCAACGGGGAAGTTTTTTCAAGTGAACGAACAGGTCGTCGAACCATGCAGTTTTGACTTGTTGCGTAAACTTTTGCGCCATTATGGTGAACCGTTCGCCGATGCCTCCATGTTACCGACAGCACTTTTATGCAAATTCGCAGCGGAACATGTTGTCGTTGCTTTAAGTGGGGATGGCGCCGATGAGGTCTTTGGCGGATATGAACGTTATTTGGCCTTACACTATACACGCAAATTCCCTCAGATGCTGCGGCCATTTTTTCTTGGCGCAGCCACTCTTCTGCCTTCTGGAGAAGTTCGTTCCCGTATTGGCCGCTTCCGGCGTCTCCTCGTTGCTGCTGGCTTGCCTGAAGATCGCAGTTACGCCTCTCTGATGAATCATTTTCCCGGAACTTTTGCAAAAAATTTAGCAGGTGAGCGTCTTTGGAATGCAGCAGAAAATGAAATGGATTTCCTTTGTCACTATTTCAATACAGTTAAAGCTGATAATCCGGTGGAAAAGGCAATGGGATGCGATTTGCAAACGTATCTTCCCGGTGATATTCTTGCCAAAGTCGACATCGCTTCCATGTGTTCTTCTCTGGAAGTCCGCAGTCCATTTCTGGATCATGAACTTATCTCTTTTGTTGCTTCTCTGCCTGTGTGTTTCAAACAGTGCGGCTGTTCAAGAAAACATATTCTCCAAGCGGCATTTTCTGATATGCTGCCAAAAGCTGTACGTTGTCGGGCAAAACGTGGTTTTGGCGTTCCTGTCAGCAATTGGCTGCGCACGGTCTGGTATGAGGATTTATGTGGATATCTGTTAAATGGGAAAGCCGTGCAGGGCGGATTTTTACAAAATGAAGCATTGGAAAGAGTTATCAAACATCACCATAGGGGCCAGCAGGATTATGGTGATTTGCTGTGGAGCTGTTTAATTCTTGAATTGTTTTTACATGACGAAACTTAACAAGCTGTCACGACTTCAAAGCTCACACCGGTTATCCTGAATAACCATTTCCCGCGTCTGGTTGATTGCCACAGACGGGAATATGTGGCCAAATGAGAAGTCAATCCATACGCCATAAGGAACTTTTGCGGCAAATCGTCTGGCAAGACGGTCAATTCCTGCTACTGGTATTCCTTCCTGACGGAAATCTGCAAAAATCAATCCTGCAAGATTGTTCATGTGCCCACTCAACTCCAATTGAGTTAAATTCCTGTCAATTCGATATAGACTTTCACCAATGTCTTCAACAATCAATATTCTTTTGCTCAAATCCGGAAAATATGGCGTTCCCAGTAAAGATACCAGAACTGTCAAATTAGCAGCTACAGGCAATCCACATGCGGCTGTTTTTGCGTTCATCTGTGTCAATGTTTGATAATATTCTGCTTCAGCTGTCCGGTTTAAAGCATGGTAAAACCACTTTGCTGACACTTCGCTTTCCGGGGATCCGTTCACTGCAACGGCAATTTTTCCCGCCATCAACCCCGCAATCGGGATTCCAGCATGATACTTCAACAACGCAAGATGCAATGCAGTAATATCACTGTATCCGACAAAGACAGGATGTCGTTTACAAATTTCTGTCCAATTTAAAAATGGTAGAATTTGTGCCGACCCATAGCCGCCACGTGCACAAAGAATCAAATCAACAGTTGGATCCATCCAGCTTTCCATAAAGTCCGCAGCACGTTCTTCTGCTGTTCCTGCCAGATAGGATTCCGGTCCATCCGTATTCAGATTTGCCCCGCAAACCACTTCTATGCCCATTGCTCGAATTTTTGCAAGCGACTCTTCCAATTCCATCGCTTTTACACGGCTCGCAGGAGATATTATCGCTATTTTCTTGATATTTGAGGGAAAAAGTCTATCATGAGCTTTCATTGACACGTCTCATTTTTTTTAATGCATCCATAAAATCTTCAGGAAGAGGAGCTTCAAAGCTCATCATTTCATTACTTTCCGGATGGGGAATGCGCAACCGCCAGGCATGAAGCATCTGACGTGGCATCGGCAGCCGTTTCTGCCCTCCATAGACAGGGTCACCGGCAACCGGATGGCCAATATGAGCCATATGGACACGAATTTGATGTGTCCTGCCAGTCAAAATGTCAACCTCAACCAAACTTGCCGGGATTCCCTCAATCAGACCGCTCTCTTTTATTCGATAAATTGTAATTGCATGTTTCCCACTGCGTTCTACTACTGCCATTTTCTGTCGGGCAACTGGATGGCGGCCAATTAATGTTTCGATCCTGCACGTCGGCTCCCGAGGTATCCCGGCAATCAGTGCTTGATATGTTTTCTGCACTTTACGGTCAGCAAAGCTGTTCGCCAGATGAAATTGTGCCTGAGGCGTTTTTGCGACAACCAAGACTCCGCTGGTGTCTTTATCTAATCGGTGGACAATTCCCGGACGGGAATTGGATATCGCCAATGTTTCTGCCATAAAAGGATAACGGCCCAATAAAGCATTCACAACTGTACCACTCGGATTGCCTACCGCAGGGTGCACAACAACATTAGGTGGCTTATTGATGACCAGCATGAAGGTATCTTCGTAGAGAATTTCAAATTCAAAATTTTCAGCTTTCAGTGTTGGTTCAGACGGTTCTTCCAACATAACTTCAATTTGCATCCCACCGGCAACCTCAAAGCGTGGCGACAAGACAACAACCCCATCACAGGTAACGCCCCCTCCACGAATGATTTTTTGCAGGTAAGATCGGGAGGAGTCCTGAATCAAGCGCGAAAGACACCGGTCAAGACGGGTTCCTGTATCTTCACTTTTCAGGATTAACTTCAATTTTTTGAATTGTGCCATGTTTCCAGAAGTACCCCATCAATAACAGTCCTATCGGCACGATTGCCAAGCCGATCAACTGTGCCGGTGACAACCCCATACACAATTCCCTGGCGGGATGATCTCCACGGAAAAATTCATCGACAAAACGCAAAACTCCATACATGAATATGTATGTCGACATTGCCATTCCGCGTTTCCCTTTGCGAACAATTTTATACAAAATGAAACACAAAATCAAATTGAAAAAGCATTCATATAACTGAACCGCATGCAATGGTGTATCTCCATATACACAATATGGACTGTTGGGATTATTACTTTGCGGATATATTACGCCCAGCCACTTCGGCGCCGGTTTCCCATAGCAACAGCCATTCAGAAAGCAGCCGATTCGACCAAACGCATGACCTAATGCTAATGCCGGAGCAAGAACATCAAATACTGCCAATACCGATAATTTCTTGAGTTTACAGTAAATCAATAATGAAAGTAATGCCAGAATAAAGCCCCCGTAGAAAACCAATCCTCCTTTGTAGATGGCAAAAATTGATAGAAGATTGTCTTTGTATTCGTGGAAATTTAAAAGAACATAAAAAATCCGTGCTCCAATAACACCACTTAAAACTCCAATGAAAACCAATGTAGTTCCCTGGTCTTTGGTCAGATTTGCGTATCGGCAGTTACGCTGTACCAGATAATTTGCCGCTAAAAAACCGAGTGCTGCCATCACTCCATACCAATGAATTTGATAACTTCCGAAATCTAAAAATATTGGATTCATGACCCTCTCCGTCAGCAGACTTCCTGCTCAATATTCCATCCTTCTACTGCAGTTATGCCCAATCCCGGAGTATCAGGTAAGGTAATCACGGGCCCATCCATAACAATTCCACCCTGAAGGGGATTTTCACTGCATAGTGCAGGCCCATCTAAATCAATTCGAGTAATGGTCTTGTGATATGCTGATGCTAAATGGGCAGCCGCGGTCACGCTGATTCCCGCTTCCAGCATACAACCAATCATGCATTCTGTCCGATAAATTTCAGCAATAGCCAGAATCCGCATGGCGTTGGAAAGTCCCCCCGTCTTCATCAATTTGATGTTGATAATATCAGCTGCCCCATCAGCCAGAACGGCAGCAGCATCTTCAGGAGAAAATACCGCTTCATCTGCCAGGACAGGGTAGGGGGAATATTCCGTTACGTGCTTCAAGCCTTTGCGATTTGCCGCGATAACTGGCTGTTCCAGAAAATCTGGAAATATACCGAGCTCCTTCAGTCTATCGATGCCATAAATTGTCTGTTTTACCGTCCAGCCTTGATTGACGTCAATGCACAGTTTAATCCCTTTGCCTACGGCTTGATAGATCGCTCTGATTCGTTCAATGTCTTCTTCGATATTTTTTCCAACTTTAATTTTCAGAGTGCGAAACCCTTGAGAAACAGCTTTTTCGCTGTCGGATACCATTTTATCGACACAGTCAACGCTGATAGTCAAATCCGTGTAAAGCTTCGACGGTCCCCCTCCGAGAATCTGATACAGCGGTTTCTCGAAATTCTGACTCCACAAATCATAGAGGGCAATTTCTAAAGCTGCTTTCGCACTTGTATTTTTGACAATTGCCGTTTGTACTGTCTCGAGTATATCACGGAAATTACTGAGATTTTTGCCAATCAGGCGGCAGGCAATGAATTGGATTGCTCCGGTAATTGATTCCAGAGTTTCCCCGGTAATTGCCGCTGTCGGCGGGGCTTCTCCCCAGCCGCTCAGCCCGGTGTCCGTCTCAATTTTGATGACAACATCTTCTACGTATTCGACAGTTCGCAACGCTGTTTTGAACGGCGTAATCAGTGGAACCCGAATCTTCCCAATTTGTATCCGTTGAATTTTCATCTTATCACAATTTTATTTCATTCCGCAGCAAGTTGCCTGCATCAAAGTGTCTTTTCCGTATTGACAGGTTTGTTTTTCCGATGCAAAGATTCTACCAGGAAATACAAGGCTGGAATAAAGAACAGGGTAATCAAGGTTGAACTTGTCAACCCCCCAATGACAACGCGTGCCAATGGTGCTTGAGTTTCACCACCTTCTCCCCAGCCCAATGCCAAAGGAATCAGGCCAAGTACGGTGGTCAAAGTGGTCATCAGAATTGGCCGCAGACGACGGCGTCCTCCTTCTCGCACCGCTTCACCAAGTTCCATTTTTTCCTGACGCCGGAGATTATTGGTTGTGTCTACCAGCAGAATCGCATTGTTTACTACAATCCCTGCCAACATGATACATCCAATGAAGGATTGAATATTGAAGGTCGTATTGGTCCAGAATAACGCCAGCAAGACACCAATTGCAGCTAACGGCACGGAAAACATTACAATCAGCGGGTCGCGTAAAGATTCAAACTGGCACGCCATAACCATATATACCAGTGCCAATGCAAGAATAAATGCAAAGGTCAACTCTTCAAATGCTTCTTGTTGATCTTCATAATCCCCGGAGAAGGATATGGCAAACCCACTCGGAATCGGAACAGATTTCAATTCTTCCTGAATATCCGCAACCACTGAGCCAATATCACGCCCAGCCAGAGTCGCAGTAAGAATTACCACTCGTTCCTGATTTTTGCGCCCAATATTTACCGGGCCTTCCACTGCTTCATAGGTCACAACATTGCGCAACGTCACCAGTTCTCCGTCTTCATTACGCACGGTGATATTTAATATATCGTCAAGCTCCATCTCGTCTGCATCGCGGACTTTGACCAGTATGGTATATTCGTCGCCTCCTTCACGGTATTCGCCGGCAGATGAACCTGCCAAAACAGTACGCAAAGTATCCGCTATGGTTCTCACTGAAAGTTTCAAATCCGCAGCTTTGTGACGGTCAATGGAAATTCGCCGTTCGGGCATTCCTAAGTCCCGGCTCGATTCTACAGAGCTGACACCGGGAGTATTTTGGACAATTTCCATGACTTTGGCGGATAATTCATTGGAAACATCAAAATCAAACCCGCGAATATCAATGGACAGGTCGTCACTACTGCCACCACCCATACTCATACCATTCGGAGCGCGGGTTCGGAAAATTGTACCGGGAATATTTTTCAAGGCATGATTCAATTCTTCAGCAATCTGTTCCGCAGAACGTTCGCGCTCAGTTCGTGAAGTTAACCGGATATTATATGATCCCTTGTGACCACCGCTTGCCCGCCACCCGGAGGCCCCGGCTGAGGTTACGACACCTGTCGCGTCCTTTCCCAAGATATTATTGACGATCGATTCGGTATTCTGGACTGTCGCGTTAACAATTTCCGCATTAGTGCCGACCGCTTCTTCAAAGTTAATAATCACTTGCCCGCCATCACTTTTGGGCATCATTTCAGTTCCGATTAACGGAATCAACCAAATTACCGAAAATAAAAGCAGCAGACTGCATAAAATGACAAGGTATCTGAATCGGAGCACCAGATCTAATACTCGGGCATAACCGTTCTCCACCTGTTCAAAAATGTGCCCGCTGACTTTAAACAACCATTCTGCCGGAGTCACTTTCCCTGAAGCGGAAGTGTCATCATTATGGCGAACACTTTTTTTCAAGATTCTACCCGCCATCATTGGTACCAGCGCTACTGCAGTAACAAATGAACAGGCAAGAGAAAAACTGACAACTGCGGAAAGCTGTTTGAACATAATTCCCGCAATCCCTTGCGTGAAAATCAATGGCAGAAATACCGCCAGAGTTGTCAAGGTACTTGCGAGAATTGCGGAGATAACCTCTCCGGTTCCGCGAATTGCCGCCTCTTCTCGCGGAACGTCTTCATCCCGTAAGCGCGTGATGTTTTCCAATACGACAATGGAGTTGTCGACCAACATCCCGATCCCAAGCGCCAACCCACCAAGGGTCATTACGTTTAACGTAAATCCGCAAAAGTAAATCAGGGCAAAAGTCGCGACAATGGACATGGGAATACTGACCGCAATGATGAGGGTACTGCGAATATTGCGCAAAAAGAACAACAGAACAATAATGGCAAGAATACCACCATCAATCGCGGAATCAGCAACACTCGAGATGGAGTCTTTGATATAATCAGCAGAATTGAAGGTTGAATTGATATCAAGAAGAGAAAATTCCTGGTTTAATTTTTCAATTTCCTTGAG
>CALGPR010000143.1 GCA_937960425.1 uncultured Lentisphaeria bacterium | reverse complement strand
GTTAGAGGTGAATGTTTCTGGAGAAGCAAGTAAAGATGGGATTTCGCCGGAGGAGTTGAATGAGCTTGCCGCTGCAGCGGCTGCAGCGGATCATGTCACCTGGCAAGGCCTTATGACCATGGCCCCGCTGGGGGCGGATGCTGCAGTATTGGATCGCGTTTTTTCAACATTACGGGATCTTGAATTGGAATTGCGGGAACGATTCGCGTTGCCGTTGCCAGAGTTGTCGATGGGGATGAGCGGTGATTTTACTGATGCTATCCGTTGTGGTTCGACGATTGTTCGCATCGGCACGGCAATTTTTGGTATGAGAAACTATGGAGTCAGAGTATGAAAACTCCTGAAGTTCTGATCATAGGTGCCGGCGCAATCGGTTGTTATTTTGGCGGCCGGCTGGCGCAGGCCGGGGCTGAAGTGTCGGTTGTTGCTCGTAGTGATTATGATTTTGTCAGGAAAAATGGATATCAGATCCACAGTATTGATGGGGATTTCCATTTTGTTCCTGCTGGCGTTTATCGTTCTGCAGCAGAGTACCCCGGTGAAGCGGATTATATTTTAATTGCTGTAAAAGCGCTTCCATGCGTGGATCTGGTGGAGATGGTACGGCCGGCAATGAAAGAAAAAACGGCAATCCTGCTGATTCAGAATGGGATTGATATTGAATTGGCATTGCACAATGCATTTCCAGATCATTGTTTTTTGAGTGCCGTCGCTTATATCGGGGTGGGACGGACCGGGCCGGGAGAGCTTTCCCATCAAGGCGGTGGTTCGCTTTCCGTCGGCACTTTTCCACCGGCACCAGCCGCTTCCGAAAGCCGTATCCGGGAGCTGGCAGCTCTCTTTGAGGCTACTCCGGTAAAATTCAATGACGAAGACAATATTGTTCTGAAGCGTTGGTACAAACTGTTATGGAATGTTCCCTTTAATACGTTGGCTGTACTTGCCGGTTGCATAGATACACAAACTCTGATACAGGATCAATATCTTGCCAATCTGGCGGAAAGAATGATGCGGGAAGTAGTGGCGGTTGCCAATGCAACGGGAAATCCGCTTGCAGAAAGTGATATCCAGCAGAACATGGAGTATACGCGGTCATTTCCGCCTTATAAACCGAGTATGCTTCTGGATTACGAAGCACATCGTCCCATGGAGGTTGAAGCAATTCTCGGAAATGTGATCCGTATTGCTGACCGGGTGAAGATTGAGGTGCCGCAATTGAAAACTGTTTATGCAATTTTGCGTATGATTGATGTGCAGAATGTGAAAAAGGGGAGCAGAAAATGAGCCATATAGCCAATTCCATACTGGAGCTTGTCGGAGCAACTCCGATGGTGCGGATTTCCAAGTTGAATTGTGGAGAGGCGGAAGTCGTTGCCAAAGTTGAGTCGTTTAATCCCGGCGGCAGCGCGAAAGATCGGGTAGGCGTTGCAATGATTGAGGATGCGGAAAAGCAGGGGATTTTAAAACCTGGCGCATTCATTATTGAACCGACGAGTGGAAATACCGGAGTCGGCCTTGCTCTGGCGGCGGCGGTTAAAGGATACCGTTTGATGTTGACGATGCCGGAATCTATGAGTGTCGAGCGTCGCAGACTGCTTCAGGCCTATGGTGCCGAAATCGTATTGACTCCCGCCGCTGAAGGTATGGCCGGGGCAATTGCCAAGGCACAGGAGCTCGCTGCTGCTAATCCGGGGGCATGGATCCCTCAGCAGTTTGAAAATCCTTCCAATCCGGCTGCGCACCGGCGCACGACAGCCGAAGAAATATGGAGCGATACGGATGGAAAAATTGATGTGTTTGTTGCCGGGGTAGGAACTGGCGGAACCTTGACTGGAGTTGGGGAAGTTTTGAAAGAGCGTAATCCGGCATGTCGGTTGATTGCGGTTGAACCGGATACGTCCAATGTCCTTTCCGGAGGAAAGGCGGGAGCGCATAAGTTGCAGGGAATTGGTGCAGGTTTTGTTCCGAAGGTTTTGAAGACGTCGTTGATCGACGAAGTTATGACTGTGACTGCGGAAGAAGCCGGGCAGACCGCACGGGAAGCGGCCAGCAAAGAAGGCCTCCTGATCGGGATTTCCGGAGGTGCCGCTTTGTTTGCGGCCCTGAAGATTGCCAAACGTCCGGAATTAAAAGGGAAACGGGTTGTTGTATTGTTACCGGATACCGGTGAACGTTATTTGTCAACATGGCTTTTTGACTCTGATTGTGGAGAGAAGAAATGATGAAATGGATTATCTTAGGAGTTTGCCTGCTGACCTTTACCGGCAGTGGCTGTCAATCGTTTAAAGAGTTCTTTTCGCAGACATCAGGTTCTGACGCAAAGGTTGAAAAACAGAGCAATACGCAAAATTCTTCGTTTGGTGCTGACCTGAATGAAGTCGAGCAGAATTATTTGAATCAAATCCGGCAGAACAATGAAAATATGCACTTGCAGAATCGTAAGGCAGTTTTCGGTTATTGAGTTTTTTCTGTTAAAAAAAGCCCCTCCGAAATTTGGAGGGGCTTTTTTGTTGCTCAGTTGGCAATGAGCTCGGTCAAAAAGACTTCTTTGTCTCCAGAAGTCACAGTAAACTGGATTTTTTTAACTGGAGTTTCCGGGACACGAGCGATAAAGCTGTAAACGTTTTCTTTCGTGCCTTCACATTTATACGGAGAAAGCACAACGGAAACGTCATCATTGAGTTGGACAGACACTTCTTCCGGGCCGCCAAATCTTTCGCCCCAGCGGCCTTCCGGGATGGCGTAATCGAGGCGGAGTTGTGAAACTGTTGGCATGTCTGCCATGGGAATCGTAAAAGTTGCAGTGGTTTTTGCAGGAACACGAACCGAACTGCCGAAGATCAGATCGCTGCGTCCATCGGTCAGCATCGTTCCATTGTCAGCGTGACTGTCGTATTGTCGGCTCGGAGGGGTGAGTAGTTCATAGGAGATTGTCGAAGGATCAAGCTTCTGTGTTCCGTTGAAAAATTCTGCTTCAGAAAGGAATGCCCACCCTTGAAAGGCATTTCCGTGAATTACCAGATAGCGCTGGGAAGTCGGTTCTTTTACATGGCAGGTCAGAGTCGCATCCTGAGGTTTGTCGTTGGATGGATCGCGCTGCGGTGCAGTCATCTCAGTCAGCAGTACCAGTGTTTTTAATGGTGCAACAGACTTGCCATTCAGTTGGGTCAACGTTGGATCATCGGTCTGAAAAGCCAGTAATTTTTCTGGATATCGGATGGCAAGAGCTGGATCATCGTGGAAATGAAACGAAAACTGGTCAAATTCAGGGGGATTTTCGCCAAAATCGAACCGGATTGCGTAAGGACAGTTGCTCCAGCCGATATAAGCATCAGTATCACCAGCGGTAATCCCATCGAGCAGTTTGCGTCCGTCCGGGGAGTCGTTATACGGGCGAGTCGCCATCGGCAGAGACGAAGAATAAGGGCGGTCTGTTAGTTTGGAGATGGTTTTCCCTGAATGAAAATCCAGATAAATTGATCTGAGTTTTGGCGGTTCTTGTTGGCTGTCGATAGTAATTTGCAATTCTTTAACAGGAGTAAATATAGGAATGGTGATACACTGGTCACGACCGGCGTCCTGAGGGACAGATGGCGTGATATTCCATCTGAGTGGCAGCCATGGCTCTTCTGACGTTTTTCGTCCTGCTACTGTGACCAACAGTTGATGAAACAATTCCGGCTCTGCATCAAAAAAAAGGTCAAGTTGATCTACCTTACGGACTTCTGGAAGTTCTGCACTGACAGTTAAAACGTTTCCGGTTACACTTTGTTGCCATTCCGGAAAAACATCCATCGTGGTATCTTTGCCATTGATATAATCGCAGGTTAAATCGTAGATCGCACGGATTTCGGGATCAGGAGAACGGTATTCCAGAAAGTTGAAACTGAAAAAGTATGCGGTCGGGGCATGTTGAAAGCCGAGCCGCGTTCCCGCATCGAAAGTTTGCCGGATAATGTCCAAGTGAGACGGTCCTCGTTCATAAGGGAATTCAATTTCAACGCCCATATCATTTTGTTTGCTCAGTTTCGCGCTGATGTCGATTTGATTGGCACGAGTCATCCCTCCGACCAGTGTGGATGTAAACGCATAATTACTTTGCATGATTGCGCAGTCAAATCCATAGTCTTTCCAGTGGTTCCAGTTATCTGCTTTGAACCAGGGAATCCAGAGAAATTTATAGTTTTTCTGATGAAGGAAATCGGAGATTCGTAGTAAATTTTCTTTGTCATCTCCGATTTGTTCACTCATCCAGTAGAATCCCTGAAGCTTCAAGAGAGGGTATTGTTCCATGCGTTTTTCGATTTCCCCGGTCAGATATTCTACTGCAGTCAGAACATCGTTACTGTCCGAAAAATCCAATGACCGTCCAGTCCCAACGTCTCCAAAGTCATGGACATTCGGGTGCGGATAAGGAATACAGAAGATAACCTGTAATGGTTGTGGCAATTCTCCCAGTTCCTCTTTCAGTTCCATAGCTGCCTGGTGGAGTGCATCAACTTCTCTGTCGGGAGTAAACCAGATCTCCAGCATTTTATCCCAGTGCTGTTTTGTGGTTTCTCCGTTTTCTGTACGAACTCCATCGATAAACTGATTCAGAAATAAAAAGGTATCAAACATTTTCGTCGAGGTAGCATGGCCACCTCGATCGAAGTAGGCAATCATTGGTTTGAATTCTTCTCGGGTTCTCTCTTCATTATTGTAGATTAAAGCAGTATGGCGGAATCCCGCTTGTTCGTAAGTCGGCCATGCTGCGCTTACAGTCGCACAGTACCCGACGGTAAGCGCCCACAGTAAATAGCGAAATGGACGTGGTTTCATAAGTTTTGTTCCTGTTTGATTGAGGGTAATGGGTGTCTTGTACCATAATGTTGAATGGAAAAAAATACAAGTTCAGTTTCAATTCTCCCGAAAAAAGAAAGCGGAATAGTTTGAAAATATAATTTAACTATATATATTAACTATACAGTTAAAATAATATAGCGGGAACATGAGAAGGAAAACGTATGCCGAGACGCAGAGACGGATTGGAAACGCGGGAACGGATATTGCAGGCGGCAGCCCGCCGATTTGCAGAATTCGGTTTTGTAAACACTACCAATAGTGACATTGCAAAAGCATGCGGTGGAGTGAATCATGCTTTAATCAGTTATTATTTTGGAGATAAGGCGACGCTCTACCGGGAAAGCTGGATTTTCAGCCATGAAAAGACCATTGCCAAATATCCTGTTGACGGAGGCGTTCCTTCTGGAGAGCCTGCAGTCAGGCGATTGCGTGCAATAATTCGTTCTGCAATTCTGCAACGATCTGACCCGGATTGTCTGGATGTGGATATTGTCTGGCACGAAATATCCCATCCGACCGGATTATTGGACGATGTTTATGAAAAATCGGTTCAGGCATTTCGCGCGGTTCTTCGAGAGGTGGTGCAGGAAATGTTCGGTGATGCAATTTCTGTGGAAGAGCAACGTTTGACGGTGTTGGAAATTTTTGCTTTATGTGTTGTGCCTGTCCGTCAGATTCAACGACTGGAAGGAAATCCGGAATATCGCTTTGAACCGGAGAAAAGGATCGATCATATCTATAATTTCGCAATGGCAGGGTTGGCTGACATTCTGCGGAGTAGAAAGTAGACTGTATGAAAACAACTTATCATGTACGAATTGCTTTTGAAGAGTGCAAAGGGTGTTCACGTTGTGTGAATGCCTGTCCTCGGGGCGTTCTGGAAATGGGAACGGAATTAAATGGCATGAGCTTCCCGACTGCGGTTGTAGCAAATGATAACTGCGTCGGATGTGGTATTTGCTTTTACACCTGCCCGGAACCGGGCGCAGTGACGATTGTCAAGGAGGTTGTCGATGGAGAATGACACGATGACATTGCTTCTATCCGGCAATGAAGCAGTTGTCTATGGGGCATTACTTGCAGGGTGTGATGCTTTTTTCGGATATCCGATTACACCGGCAAGTGAAATTGCCCACACAGCGGCAAATAAATTTCCTGCATTGAACCGGACTTTTATCCAGGCGGAGAGTGAAATCGGGGCAATTAATATGGTAATGGGGGCAGCTGCGTCTGGCTTACGTGCTATGACTGCGTCTTCCGGCTTGGGAATCAGTCTCAAACAGGAAGCGGTTTCCTATATGGCCGGGAGTGAGCTGCCCTGCCTGATTGTCGACGTCATGCGTGGCGGTCCAGGCTTAGGAAATATCGGGCCGGAACAGGCGGATTACAATCAGGTGGTGCATGGCGGCGGTCATGGCAGTTACCAGTGTATTGTCCTGGCGCCGTATTCCGCCCAGGAGATGTGCGATATGGCCGGATTAGCATTTGAGCTGGCGGAAAAGTATTCTACGCCGGTGTATTTGTTAACCGATGGGGTAATCGGGCAGATGATGGAGTCAGTAACGCTTCCGGAACCTTCTCCAAGAGCTGAAATTCCGGACAATGCGCTGCACATCGGAAAGAACCGCACCAATTATTTTTCTTCCATCTACCTTGAACCGGACGATCTTGAAGCACACAACATCAAGTTGCAGAAAAAATATGCGGCAATTCAGTTGCGGGAAGAACGGTATGAAAATTACCTTCTTGATGATGCTGATGTCGTGTTAGTTGCGTACGGAATCAGCGCACGACTGGCAAAAAATGCTGCTGATGACCTGCGAAAATATGGTGTCAAAGCCGGAGTGCTCCGCCCGCAGACCTTATTCCCGTTTCCCAATAAGGCGTGCAGGAATTACGCAAAACAAGCACGGATTTTTATTTGTATTGAGCTTAGTTGCGGGCAAATGATCCGGGATGTCCGGCTGGCAGTCAACGGGGAGATCCGTGTTGAATTGATCAACCGCATGGGGGGAAATATCCTGACTGTTGACGAAATTATCGAGAAAGTGAGCAAATTGATATGAGTGAAGAGATTGTATATGGCCGCAGCGAAGGTTTTTTCCCTCGATTTGACCGTCGTCCCGGCAACAATAAAACCAATATGCACTATTGCCCCGGGTGTGGTCATGGGATTCTCCATAAATTGATTGCTGAGGCAATTCAGGATTTCGGGATCAAAGATCGTACAATTCTGATTTCTCCGGTGGGGTGCTCTGTATTTGCCTATTACTACTTTGATTGTTTCGGGATCAGTGTGCCACACGGCAGAGCTCCGGCTGTAGGAACCGGATTGTCACGAGCCGATTCCGATCATATTGTGATTTCTTATCAAGGCGATGGCGATCTGGGAGCAATCGGATTCAATGAACTGATTCAAACCGCCAATCGCGGAGAAAATATGGCGGTATTCTTTGTCAACAATGCCATTTATGGCATGACTGGTGGACAGATGGCTCCGACGACGTTGCCCGGGCAGAAGACGGTAACGTCACCGCAGGGACGTTCGGTAATGAATGACGGTTATCCGTTGAAAGTTTCGGAAATGGTGGCAGCACTTGATTCTCCGGTTTATGTTGAACGGGTAGCGCTGAGTTCCGGACGTAATATTCTGAAAGCACGGCAGGCTTTGCGCAAGGCGCTGAATAATACGATTGAGAAAAAAGGTTTTTCCCTGGTGGAATTTTTGAGCGGTTGCCCAGTTAACTTGAAAATGAATGCTCGGGAAATCAATGAATTTATTGACGAACGCATGGTTCGATATTATCCACTTGGGGTTTTTAAAGATATCGCATCCAGCCGAGATCCAATCAGTCGACCGAAACCTGTTTATGATTCGGATGCGGTTAAAAAAGCGTTGTATCCACCTTTTTCTCCGGCTTCGGTGTCCAAGGATTTTCGCAATCCATCGCCGTTTTTTGCCA
>CALGPR010000142.1 GCA_937960425.1 uncultured Lentisphaeria bacterium | reverse complement strand
AAGCCGTGTCAATTTTTACATCCAAGGAACCGAGCTCAAAAATATTCGGTTTTTGAAATCCTTCCGGATTTCCTACCGAAAAATTGCTCAAAGCGAGCGAGCCATTGAATATGGATAGATCGACACTCTCAATATTGATTGGCGTACCAGTAAAATGCGGCCCGATTTTGCAGACGGAGGTCTTGATAATCGGATTAATAAACACCAATAGCAACCCCGCCAGGACAATGCAAATGATGATGAGAACAACAAGGTATTTCACCAGCCGTTTGACAAGAGATTTTTTCTTTCCGGGCTGTTGCTGTTCCTGTTGCTGCCCCTGCGGCTGACTGTTTTCCTGATTTTCCTGTGTCATAATCCAAACTCCCTCTTGCTTCATTGGTTTGCACAAAAAACCGGTAGCCGATCATATTGTCGGCACCGGTAACAACTGGTTAATGGAACGATGCGATCTATCAGCAGTTAAAGCAATTCAGCAATTTGAACAGCGTTTAATGCTGCTCCTTTCAGAACCTGATCGCCACTGACAAAAATATCCAAACCGCGTTTATCTTCGCGGGAAATATCCTGACGGATACGCCCTACGAGAACATTGTACTGGTTGGAAGCATCAATCGGCATCGGGTAAATCTTGTTGGCCGGATCATCGACAATTGTAACCCCAGGTGCCGCTGCAAGAATTGCACGGGCTTCATCCGGGGTGATATCATTTTCAAATTCCAGATTCAACGCTTCGGAATGTGCGCGTAATACGGGAACGCGAACACAGGTGCAGCTGATGCGGATCGATGGGTCATGCAGCATTTTGCGTGTTTCATTGACCATCTTCATCTCTTCTTTGGTATACATGTTATCCATGAATACATCGATATGCGGAATCAGATTGAAGGCAATACGATGAGCAAATGCCTTGGGGGCAATCGGTTCATTGTTGAGTATTTGACGGGTCTGCAATTCCAGTTCCGCCATGCCTTTGGCCCCAGCACCACTGGTCGCCTGATACGTTGCGGCCACCAGGCGTTTGAGCTTTTTGGCGCGGTGAAGAGGGGCAACCGCAGTCAACATGATAATTGTGGTACAGTTCGGATTGGCAATAATGCCTTGATGTTTGGCAATGTCTTCCGGGTTGACTTCCGGAACCACCAACGGGACATTTTCATCCATGCGAAAAGCACTGGAGTTGTCGATCATCACTGCACCAGAGTCTTC
>CALGPR010000141.1 GCA_937960425.1 uncultured Lentisphaeria bacterium | reverse complement strand
ATTCTCTTGCTATCGGAACCGCGATGCGGCCAATTGCTGACCGGATGAAAATTTCCCGGGCAAAATTAAGTTATATTCTGGATTCTACTGCAGCTCCGGTTTGCATTATCGCACCAGTTTCCAGCTGGGTCGTTACGGTAATGACTTATTTACGCGATTCTGAAGGTTTTGAGACTTTGCAGGTCAGTGAAATGGATTTCTTTCTCCACTTGATTCCTTACAACCTTTATGTGCTGTTTACTTTGTTGATGGTATTGTGCGTGTGTTGGGGAATCCCTGATTTTGGTGCAATGCGTCGAGCGGAAAAACGAGCTATTTCCGGGTTGGGGTTGAATAATCCCGAGTTATATGGAGAAGGAGTTGCGAACGCCGGGGGAGAAGACATTGCATCAGATGGAAAAAAAAGAGCACGTCCCTGGGATATGTTGATCGCTATTGGTGTACTGATTGTTACGGGCATTGTTTTGTTTCCTGTAACAGCATGGAGGCAGGGGCAGTTTGAAGATGGCAAGATTGTAAAAAGTTTTTCTCAGTCAATGACGGAAATTCCACTCTGGGATGCATTTCGTGAAACAGATGTTTCTTATGCGCTGCTTTATGCTATTGTGCTGACATTAATTATTGTGATTGTGTATTTTGTTGCCAATCGTCTGCTTGCAATCCGTGAAATATCTACCACTTTGATCGAAGGAATGCGATCCATGATTCCGGCTCTGGCTGTTTTGGCGTTGGCGTGGGCAATCGGACAAGTCATCCGTTGTACACCTGACGAAGGAGGCGTCGGATTGGCAAATTATCTGGCAGATATCGTTCGCGATGGGTATTTCCCTTTGATACTGTTGCCGGTTGCTCTTTTCGGTATTGCTTGTGTTACTGCATTTTCCACCGGAACAAGTTGGGGAACAATGGCTATTTTAATTCCCATCACAATGCCCATCGCGGTTTCTGCATCAGCCGCTTATGGAATTGTCGGCGCTGAACAAGTGGAATTGGTTGCCTATATTGTGGCTGCTGCAATTGGGGGCTCTATTTTTGGAGACCATGCTTCCCCAGTCTCAGATACGACTATTTTATCAGCAACCGGAGCTGGATGTTCTTGCCTTGAGCATGTGACAACCCAATTCCCTTATGCACTTTTTATCGCTGTTTGTTCTGTTTGCGGGTATGGCGCTGGTTCTTTCTTTTGGCAATATCCCATTGCCGGAACAAATCTTTTCTGGAGTCTACCTGTCAGCATTTTGGTAACTGGAATCTGCTTTGCGGTTGGTGTTTTTATTCTGATTCCCTTTTTCGCAAAGCGGGATGAACAGTTACAGAATAATAATTGAATAACCCATTGACACCCACAAAAAATAACTTGGAGAGAGACGATTTATGAGTGGATTCAAAGTAAAAGTTTTATTCTTTGCATTTTGTTGTTGCTGCTATTCGGCCTTGGCTGGCTATCCGACCATTCAAGAGGCAGGCTTCCATCATTGTGCATTAATTTATCAGCATCCGGATCGGAACGTTGAGAAAATGGCACCATTTGTGGCAAAGTACATAAATGGCAGGTATCAGGATCAGTGGATGTTTGATACTTTTTGTTTTTTGCATTATACCATTAATGGCAAGCATACTGAAACTGCGAAGCTGACGAAGGCTGATTTTGAATATGCTCTTGACGTCTGGTTTACTCCGGGACGCGACGTCGATGCATTGAATCAGGCTGTGCATGATGCAGCCACCGTATTGGGGGAACCTCCAGCTCCCCGGCAGGTAATTTTTGCCATTTACTGGTTGAATCCGGAAGTAACGGATTTTGGCGACGTCGATGGCGATGGCATCAGCGAGGATTTATCGCAAAGTGAAGACCGGATCAAAGTCATTCAATGGTATGTTAATGAAATTCTTGAGCGAATGAAGCAATATCCTCGCCTGAAGCTGTGGGGGTTTTACTTTATGCGTGAACATTTGCTCGAAGAAAACGGTAAAATTGCCAGGGAAGTGGCAGATGTTGTTCATAGTGTCGGGAAAAAACTTTTGTGGATTCCCTGGTTCCGGGCGCATAACTACGATAAATGGAAAGATTATGGCATTGATGTCGCCATTATGCAGAGCAACTATGCGTTTACCAACTGGAGCCATCAGCGCAATAATGGTCGTACTGGCACCCGTTCTAATCGTTTGGATCTGAATGCCGAGTTATGCCGGAAAGCCAATCTCGGAGTCGAAATAGAGCTTGGCGGCGGCAGGCCGATGGATTTACAGGTGTTGTACCAGACGATGGATGCGGGCAGAAAAGCCAAACATGGATATCAATTTGCTCCAACAGCGTATTACCTGGGAAGTGAATTTTCCTGGAATACCCGTAGTGAACCGGAATATCGCAGGCTGTATCAGGCATTTTGTGATTATATCGCCGGACGTGATGTGATTGTTCCAGCATGTGATGTGTGGAATGTTTCTCAGCCGTTACGGAATGGCGCTGTGACAGCAATCGGAGCGATGCGTGAACCGAGGCATATTGCTTTTTTAGATATTTTTTTCTATGAACCTTTTAAAGAGAATAGCTGGACGGGAACCGTATATGTGGATCTTCCGGGGCCCGGAAGAAATGAATGGGTTAATTTTGCCTGGCAACGGAAAAAAAGCCGTTCAGAACGAATGGGTTCGTTTCCTAATTTGACTTTCTTTCTGGATCGTCCCATTTCCCATGTCCGAGTCCGCTTTGTGCCGGACAATAGAACAGCAC
>CALGPR010000140.1 GCA_937960425.1 uncultured Lentisphaeria bacterium | reverse complement strand
ATATTTACCTTCCTTACCGTACAGCGGTGAGTCATTGACGCGGAACATCATCGACAAAGTCGGTTCATCAATAGCAATTGCCGGCATGGCTTCCGGAAATTCCGCATCACAAATTGTATCACTGATATCAATATCTTCAATTCCGACAATCGCACAGAGTTCTCCCGTGGGGACACTCTCTGTCTCTACCCGATTCAGCCCTTCAAAGGTAAAAAGCTGCTTAATTTGAACGGGCTTTTTCGTACCGTCCCGCTTAATTGCCACCAGAGGACGTTTGGTCGTCAGTTCACCACGATAGACGCGTCCGATCCCAATGCGGCCAACAAAGGAGGAATAATCCAACGTAGCGACCTGCAATTGAACCGGCCCGGGATTTTCAGGGGGAGCAGGAATATATTCCAGAATCGCATCCATCAGCGGCAGAATAGAGTCCCGGGGATCATCCAGAGAACGAGCAGCCCAACCACTACGCCCGCTGGCATACAATACGGGAAAATCCAACTGTTCATCTGAAGCGTCTAAATCACAGAATAGATCAAAGACTTTGTCATAAATTACAGTCGGCCGTGCATCCGGTTTATCGACCTTATTGATCACAACAATCGGGCGAAGATTCAATTTCAGGGCTTTATCCAGCACAAAACGTGTCTGAGGCATGGGGCCTTCGGCAGCATCCACGAGCAACAATACACCATCAGCAAGTTTCAACACGCGCTCAACCTGCCCCCCGAAGTCACTATGTCCGGGAGTATCGATAACGTTAACCTTAACCCCTTTATACTCAATGCTGATATTTTTGGCAAGAATAGTAATTCCGCGTTCCCGCTCAATATCGTTATTATCCAGAAAGCATTCTTCCACTGCTTGATTGGAGCGGAATACCTTCGCCTGTTTAAGGATTTCGTCAACCAGAGTCGTTTTGCCGTGGTCGACGTGGGCAATAATAGCAATGTTTCTAATTTCGCGCATTTTATTATCTCTGACTGGTAAAGAATTATATCCGCCCAACTCCTGCGCAAGCGGCGGCTGTTAAGTACATTTCCAACAATCAGCGCCGAAAACATACTGATGGGAGGGGCCCCCCCGCAGACATTCCGGAAAGATCTCAGAACAATTTTATTGCCTATTACTATAGCATTTTTTTGGCTGATAGCAACTCAAACCGATATGGGAAACGAGATTTTTGACCAATTTTTGAGAATTTTGTCCAATCGTTCAGAAAACAAAAAAGCAAAGAAACAGCGAAAACAATTGCAAGGCAATTGCCCCAAACGGGGGTGCGGCGCCGAGGCTGGTTCAACGGGTCGGATTCCGTTGCCCGAGCACAATGCAAAGGTCCCCCCGGAAAGTGCAGAACAAGAATAAAGCTAAGCGAACGGAAGATCCTCAAGAATCGACGGCAGTCTTTTGATCCTTCTGCTCAATCGGATGTCAAAAAAGCGGCAAAGAAATTATTGCTGTCGTAAATATTCATCCAAATCATTATCGTCCAGTTTCAGAATCTGGCTTTCTCGCAAAAAACTCTGTACACTGTCCGAAGCGTGCCCTCCATTAACCATAATGGAGGTACCAAAATCCGCCCGGACGGTACCGGGTTCCGCCTTGGCTGGATCGGTCTCACCCAGAACTTTTCGTATTTTTGCAATAGCATCTGTGCCGTCGAAAACCAGAATCAAGCAACGGGCAAGCCCCGGCAATTCTCGTTCCACTCCTGAAACAAACATGCTGCGCCCGGACATAAATTCAATGATTTTATTAAACTCACCATCCGCAGCAGCTTCGCCGATTGCAGCAAACGCGGCATCCAGATCCACAGCATCCGGCAGAGTCATTGCCTGTCCAACAGCAACTCTTGCTTGAATTGCATATCGTCCGCCAAGTTTTTCCCGCAACGCGTCCCGCACAGGCCCATAAAACTCAAAAGCCTCAGCAACACTCATTCCATGGAATTTGCACCCGGCAAGCCTCAGCCCCGCACGGCTGAAAAGGTCAAAAATACATCCTGGGCGACAACTCGAATTTCTCCAGTTTTCCGGTTTAATAATTGCCAGAGTACGCTCTTCCGCCCCTTCCTGTGCCAGATTGGGCTGGCAGGCAGCAATTTCTCCAAAAAAAGCCCGGATCGCTTCAATATTGCCTCCATCACAGGAACAAACAAATACCGGATCTTGCGAGGTTCCGAAGCTGCCGCGCAAAGAATATCCCGCCCGGTCTCCAAATGTACCGCAAATACCAGATAGCAGTGCTGTGGAGGCAGGGTCAAAAACGATCAGTAGAACGTCACCAATAAAAGATTTTCTAACTGCATCCGCCAGATTCCCGCTGGGCAGCAGTCCTGCCAGTCCAGCTAATTTGCCATCGAACTCAAAACGGCGGATTCCCCGAAGATTTAATTCTGGCGAAGCAAGCAAACGGGTAAGAATCGGACCGCAAAGAGTGCGTTCAATCGTGTGAGGTGACAAAAGGACATACGGGAAATTCTGGTTCATATATCTGGCCTTTCCTGAAAGATGGAATGGATTAAAACATGATACCGATATAGTTTAGCACAGGAAACTAATTTTGTCAAGAAAAAGCCAACAAAATCATAAAAAAAACCAGATATAAAAATATCGATATTGCATCCTGAGACTTCAGGCTGTATTTTAATAAGAATTGGATTTGATTTGGCAACGGATCAAAAAAGAAACGAGAAAAAGTGGGGATATTTTTCAATGAACGATGGAACTCTATATTTGGAATTGACGATCGGCGCGATATTGGTCAATAATTTTGTTTTGTCGCGCTTCCTGGGTATCTGTCCATTTCTGGGCGTATCCAAACGCATTGACACAGCTCTCGGAATGGGCGGTGCGGTGGTTTTTGTAATGATTATCGCCTCCTTTGCCACAGCCCTGCTGTCGAAATACCTTCTCAGCCCCAGAACAGTCATGGGTTACCAGATTGATCTGAGTTTTCTTCAAATCATTCTGTATATTCTGATTATTGCCGGCTTAGTCCAGCTGGTTGAAATCATGTTGCAAAAACTTTCCCCAGTCCTTTACAAAGCGCTTGGTATTTACCTGCCGCTGATCACAACCAACTGCGCAGTTCTCGGCGCTGCTTCCCTTAATGCTCAAAGTGGCCGGGGTATTCTCGAATCAACGATTTTCGGTTGTTGCAGCGGCATTGGTTTTGCTCTGGCGCTGTTAATTTTCTCGGGAATCCGCGAACGTTTGACGTTGTCGCAGATTCCGCGTCCGTTTCAGGGAATGTCCATTGCGCTCATTACCGCCGGCATTCTGGCAATGAGCTTTATGGGATTCTCCGGTATCTGCTGAGTACTGCGTAACTACAAAGAGAAGATATTATGGCAATCATCTTATTCGGTATCATTTCGCTGGCAGTGATCGGACTGGTTCTCGGGGCAGTAATCGGGATCGCCGCCAAATTTTTCAAAGTTGAAGTTGACCCACGCATCGGCCTGGTTCTGGAACTTTTGCCCAATGCCAACTGCGGCGGCTGCGGGAAAGCAGGATGTGCTGACTTTGCACGAGCCGTCGTCAACGGAGAATTGCCTCCAAGCAAATGTCCGGTCAGCAGCCAGGCAGTCATCGCCACCATCGCAAAAGCTCTCGGTATTGAAGTCGGAAGCGGGACAAAGATGGCAGCTGTTGTACTCTGTGGTGGCGATAAAAATCAATCCAAAATCCATGTTCTTTACAATGGGGTCAATGATTGCGCCTCAGCTGCGCTGATCGCCGGCGGGCCCAAAGGATGCCAATATGGCTGTCTCGGCATGGGCAGCTGTGCAAGAAGCTGCCCCTTCGGCGCAATTGAAATGATCAACAATCTTGCCGTAGTTCATGACGAACTCTGCGTTGGCTGCGGGAATTGCGTAAAGGCTTGTCCGCGCGGCGTCATTAAACTGGTTCCGGCAACTGCATGCGTACACGTTTACTGTAACTCCCCGGAAAAAGGCATTACCAAGAAACAGGTTTGTTCGGTTGGCTGCATCGGCTGCCGCAAATGTGTAAAAGCAGCAGAAGAAGGCCAATTTAAAGTTGACGGCATTAAAGTTTCCGTCAACTACGAAGCGGAAACGCTTCCGGGCGAAGATATCGTGGAAAAGGCCGGATGCCCCAGCAAATGCCTGCTGACAGAAAAACAACACTTGGAAAACGAATACAATGAATTGGCCGAACGGTTGAAGAAAGGCGTCTGATATACTATGAAGAGCGACATCAAAATCGTATCGTTCAAGGGTGGAGTTCACCCAGAAAACGACGGCAAAGGACTGACCAACGACGCGGCGATTCAGAATGCGCCGCTCCTTGACAATTACAAAGTCATTGTCCAGCAGAATATCGGCGCACCGCCGAAAGTGGTTGTCAAAGCCGGGGACATTGTCAAAAAAGGCCAGATTCTGGCGGAAGCCGGTGGTTTTGTCTCTGTTCCCCTCCATTCTCCTACAAGTGGTAAAGTTGCAGGAATCGTTGATATTCCCGGGCCGATGGGCGTAAAAGTTCCTGCCATCAGCATTGATGCTGATGGTGAAGACGCCTGGACAGACGAACGCATGACACCGATAGACTGGAAAAATGCGGAACCAACAGAACTCAAAAACCGCATTCAGGCAGCAGGAATTGTTGGTATGGGAGGAGCGGCCTTTCCAACACATGTCAAACTTGCACCAAAGGATCCTTCCAAAATCGAATACATTCTTGTAAACGGTGCGGAATGTGAACCTTATCTGACAGCCGACCATCGTTTAATGCTGGAAACACCGGAAAAAGTTCTCGAAGGCGCTGCCATTCTGGGACGGATTCTCGGTGTATCCGAGGTCTATATCGGAATTGAAGTCAACAAACCAGATGCGATCGAAGCGATGCTTGCGAAAGCCTCTGCCTTCGGGGTAAAAATTGTCGGAATGCAGGTTCAGTACCCCCAGGGGGCGGAAAAACAGCTGATTTACGCTGTCACCGGAAGAAAAGTTCCCCTTGGCGGACTACCGATGGATGCCGGATGTGTTGTCCAGAATGTAGGGACAGCAGCAGCAGCCCAGGAAGCAGTTACTCAAGGGATTCCCCTGATTGAACGAATTACCACAGTGACGGGCGAAGACGTTGTTCATCCAGGGAACTGGCGTTTCAAGTTGGGGACACCAATTACCAAAGCCCTCGAACTTGCCGGTGGAGTAAAGAGTGAACCGGGAAAATTTATCCTTGGTGGACCGATGATGGGTTTTGCCCAGCGGTCATTTGATGTGACGGTTATGAAAAATACTTCGGGGATTCTGTTACTGGATCCCAAAGATGTCGTGCAATATGATTCGACAGCCTGCATCCGCTGCGGCCGCTGTCTACGCGCCTGCCCAATGGATCTCCATCCGGGGCCATTAAGCACATTGATTGAAAGCGAACAATTTGAGCTGGCTGCGCAAAACCACGTTATGGACTGTATTGAATGCGGCTCCTGCGCGTATGCCTGCCCGGCACACCGCCCGCTGGTTCAGCACTTCCGCCGTGCAAAAGCGGAAATTCGCAAACGGATGAAGAAATAACGACAGAGGCCATTGACAATATGACTACAGAAAATACAAAGACGGAGCTCCTGATGCCCAAAGGTGAAGAACTTGTATTAAGTTCTTCCCCCCATATTCATGTCAAAGAAAACGTCCGGAGCATTATGATCAAGGTACTGGTAGCTTTGCTGCCGGCGATGATTGCATCAATCTGGTTTTTCGGCTTAGCCGCGCTGCGGGTATTGGTCTTAACGACCGTTTTCGCCATTGCAGCAGAAGCGATCTGGTGCAAATTGTCCGGAAAATCCTGGAAAACCATTCTGGATGGCAGTGCGGCATTAACAGGAGTACTTCTGGCATTGAATTTCTCGGCAGGAATGCCGTGGTGGATCTGCCTTATCGGCGCCTTTATTGCGATATGGTTGGGGAAACAGGTCTTTGGCGGCCTCGGCCACAATCCCTTTAATCCGGCACTGGTTGCCCGTGTCGCATTATTGATCGGTTTTCCGGCATTTATGACTTCCTGGGTTCCGGCCTCCAATATGACTCCGGAAAACAGCTCCTATTCACAAGTCTTTTACGCGCCGGACGACTTTGCGGCACTTCAGAACGGAGAAATTGGCCTGGACGCCGTAAGCTGTGCAACGCCCCTTGGTATCGTTGGTGAAACGAAAAAAATCCTCGGCAACAGCCCGGAAGCACAAAACAACTTTGCGCAGGTTGACAATCCGGAAGCATTGAAAAACTACTTTTTCGGCAATGTCGGCGGTTGCATGGGCGAAACCAGCTCTCTGGCGCTGTTAATCGGTGGCGCATTGTTGATTTTCTGGCGCCTGATCAAATGGCAGATTCCGGTCTTTTATATTGGCACTGTAGCAATTTTCACTGCGATTCTGCACTATTTCATGCCGGGGGTCACTCCTTCGCCGCTCTTCCATCTGCTCACCGGGGGACTGTTGCTCGGCTCCATATTTATGGCGACAGACATGGTAACTTCACCGATGTCCAGCCTGGGCTGTATCATATTCGGCGTCGGACTGGGAATTTTGACCTGTGTCATCCGTATTTGGGGAAATTATCCGGAAGGCGTCAGCTTTGCCATTCTGCTGATGAATGCGCTGGTACCTTTGATCGACCGCGTCGGTGCCATCCGGCCATTTGGTTACGTTCGGCGCAAAGCGGCATAAGAAAGGGATTGATTCATGAATTTGAAGACAACAGAAAACTGGTTGGTTCTCGGCATATTTCTGGCAGTGACCGGTGCATTGGCGGCACTGATTCTCGGTTATTTCAACATGCTTACCGAAGAGCCGATCAAAGCAGCAAAAGTCCGTGGAGCCAATCAGGCTTTGAGCGTCGTACTTCCTGCATTTGATAACGATCCTATCGCAAACTCCTACACGATCAAAGCCGAAAATGGCATGGAAATCACCTATTACGGAGCTCTGCGGGAAGGGCAACTTGTCGGAGTTGCGGGATCGGCTTCCACGAACAAAGGATATGCAGGCGCAATCAAAGTCATGGCCGGGTTGAATCCGGAAACCGGAGCCATCCTCGGAATTGAAACGCCGGATGGCATCCGTTCCGCAGTGACGATTACAGAGCACAATGAAACTCCGGGCTTAGGCTCAAAAGTCTGTAATCGAACGGATGTCAAAACGATTGTTACCGTGTTTGAGAACAAACCGAAAAGTGCTCTTGCCGGTAACAGTGTACTGGATCAATTCGCCGGCAGGCTTCCGAGTAAGCCGGAGTGGAAAGTTACCAAAGACGGTGGCGATGTTACCTATGTTACAGGGGCAACGATCAGCAGCCGTGCTGTTACCGACGCGATTTACTGGATCAGCGTCACATATGCAGATAACGAAGCTGCGATTGATGCAGCAATTGGTGGAGGTGCGCAATGACAATTTGGGGTGATTTCATTAAGGGAATCTGGCGGGAAAACCCGACGCTGGTACTGCTGCTTGGAATGTGCCCGACGCTGGCATTAACTTCCAGTGCCATCAATGGATTGAGCATGGGCCTGGCAACAACTTTCGTGCTGATCGGGAGCAATTGCGTCGTATCTCTGGTAAAAAATATTGTTCCGAATAAAATCCGAATCCCGGTATATATTGTGATTATTGCAACTTTCGTGACCGTGGTAGACATGCTGATGAAGGCTTATGCACCGGATGCATTATATGCCGCGCTGGGAATTTTCATTCAGTTGATTGTGGTAAACTGCATTGTGCTCGGCCGCGCTGAAGCGTTTGCGTCAAAAAATAATATTGTACGTTCTTTTTTTGACGGGTTTGGCATGGGTTTGGGCTTCACCTTGTCATTGACCATGCTGGGAATTGTCCGGGAATTTCTCTGCAACGGATCATTTTTCAGCATCAAGATCATCATTCCATGGACAGTTGACTTCATGTTGCCGGTGCTGGCACCGGGAGCCTTTGTCATTCTCGGCTGTTTCCTGGCAATTATGAATTATCTGAATAACCGCAGAGCGATCAAGCGTGGTGAAATCTATATTCCGCCACAAGGATTTGACTGCCGCCACTGCTCGATTTGCAATCTCAAGGAAGATAAAGAAGAAACTCTTTGAGGATCGGTCTTCTCAATAGCAGCATCCGCAGACAATAGCAGATGCTGTTTTTTTTTTGCCATCGGCTTGCAATACTGGAAAATTTAAAGTACAGTACAGGATTAACAAACGTTTGTTCGAGGAGCAATCCTATGGTAAAATTGAAAGATATCGCAACAGAACTGGGGATTTCCTGTGGAGTTGTTTCGCGTGCGTTAAATCCGGATCCAGCACAACATAATCTGGTCTCCCAGACAACGCGGCAACGAGTCATTGATTGTGCAGTGCAGATGGGTTATAAACCGCACCTTGCTGCAGCTGCGCTGCGACGCGGACAGGTACAGACCATTGGGGTCTTTCTGCCGGTCATCCGCAATTCTCTGATGATTGATCTGCTGCACGGGATCTCTGATGCTGCTACGGAAGAAGGCTTGCCGCTCTCGCTTCACTTTTCACTTCATGCAGACGAATATGCCGATTTTTTCAACCGGGTTGTCGGAACTCATCCTCTGGGCATGATCAGTTACTGTCCTTATGATACCCCGAATCGAACTTATCTGGTCAATGCCCTCCAGGAGTACAGTTCACGTGGTGGCAAAGCAGTATTTGTTCATGGAGAACCGGAGGAGAATACACAGTTCTCCAGTGTTCTGATTGACAATTATTATGGGGGAAAACTGGCTGCCGAATTTTTGAAAAAATATCCGGCTCAAAGTTTTCTGGGAGTTTTCAGTTCTTTCCATCTCCACAGTTGTGAACGCCGGCGTGGCTTTTCCGACTCCATGCGAAATGAAGACCGCCCGACTCGGATTATCCAGGACGATTTTGACAATGCGTTAAGATTGGATACTGCCTACCGAAGACTGGAACCGTTGTTATATGTTCAGTCCCGTCCGGCAATCTTCGTTGACAGCGATATGCTCGGGATGTATATCATCAGCCGGCTGCTTGCCGACGGCATTCTCCCGGGTAGAGATGTCACGATTCTTGGATACGACAATATTTATGCCAATAATCTGCAACATCCACGCCTGACCACGATTGCTCAGCCTTTTTATGAGTTGGGCAGCATGGCGGCAAAGCAGCTTTTCCGAGAATTGCGGGGGGAAAAACCGGAACGCATTTTATTAAAACCTGTCCTGATTCCCGGAGAAACTGCCTGAAGAGGAAAGGGAAAAGAAAAAAATGACACTTATCACTGGAACATTTTTAGATGGAATGGCATGCGATATTCCCAGCAACAATTTCACGCCGGAAGACTGGACAAAACAATTTGACGAATTCCGGAGCCTTGGCATGGACACTGGGATTGTTATCCGTGCCGGCTGGGGAGATTCGTCGTTATACGATTCCCAAGTCATGAGAACCACGCTTTTCCCGGAAGAAGACATGTTAGAACTGTTTTTCAGGGAAGCTGACCGCACAGGAATGAAGCTGTTTGTCGGTCTTTACGACTCTTTCTGCTACTGGCTGAAAAACGACTGGGCGCCTGAAGTCGAACTCAGTTCCCGGTTGATCGAAGAGCTTTTGGAACGTTACAACCACCATCGCAGTTTTTACGGCTGGTATCTCTGCCACGAAGGCGATATGCGGTACCATCAGGAAAAAATCTGGAATCCACTCGCTCGAAAAATGCGGGCTATTACCCCTGAAAAACTCATTCTGGTCAGCCCGCGCTATTGCGGTGTCAAATATGACCCATCCTGCGTGTTAACCCCGGATCAACACAAACGGCATTTTGATTATATTTTTAACGAAATGAACGGCCTGATTGACATTGCCGCCTTTATGGATGGCCATGTCGACTACAAGGAACTGGGAACCTTTGCGGCAGTAACAGCAGAAGTTTGTGCAAAGTATGGAATTGAATTCTGGTCCAATCTGGAGACTTTTGATCGCGACATGCCCTGGCGGTTCCCGCCAATTGAATTTACAAAACTGGAATATAAACTCAAAGCAGTACAGCCATACGCCTCTAAAGTAATTACCTTTGAAGCGCCTCATTTTCTCAGTTCGCTGTCCATGTTTCCATCAGCCCGCAATCTATTGCGCTGCTACCGCCAAAAACATGAACAGGAACTCAATGTACTCAGCCGATAACATTGGTCTGTGCCGGCAATTCCAGGAGAAGCTTTTCCGCATAATTCCGCCAACTGAATCCGGCGACTTGGGCAACACAATTTTCGCCCATGCGCCGGCGGTGCGCCTCCGGCAATGAAGTAAATAACCGGATTTTTTCCGACATTTGTTCGATATCCTCAGCGGAATCAACAACGTATCCGGTATTTTCATCCGGGACAAGTTCAGCAATTCCGCAATCCCTGGACACAAGAACCGGAACGCCACAACTCATTGCTTGCCGCGCATGTTGATCGTCTGCACCGCAACGAGCCGGATAAATCAACAGATCCGCGGTAATCAACCAATCCCGCCATTCGTCCGCTGCGCCAGCCCACATCATGTCATCAGCGACTCCAAGTTTGCTTGCCAGATTGACAAATGCACCTCGTTCCCCTTCCCCCATCACCACAAACAACCATTGTTCACGGATATCAGGAGGCAATTGGGCAAAGGCGCGTATCGCACAGTCCAACCCATTCAACTTCCAATGGGGAGCGCCAAAAATCATAATAAACGGACGGTGAAAATGAAGATTTTTTCGCGACTGATTTTTCTCATCGATGGACGCTGGATGATACGCTTCATGAAGAATCCCGGGGGGGATTACAACAATCCGTTCAGACGGATATTGGTAATATCTGGCAATTTGCTGTTTTTGAAAATAGGAATCAACGACAATTTTTGCAGCAGAATCTCCATTCAGACATTTTTTTTCAAAACGGCGATCAAACCAATGCCGCAGACAATTGAAATTTTTTTCTGTGCAGGCATTTACTGCAAGCGGGAATGGCACATGGAGCAAATCAACCGCTTCCTGCGTGCAATTTAACGCAAGAACAGCCTGATAAGGTTCTTCGGGCCGCAAAGTCTCCAGAACTTTTCGGGCGGAGCGATCGAATGAAGCATTATGGCAACAGGCATGCCGATGCGGCACAGGAACCCATCGGCATGATGGCGACTCATCGTCGCCGGAAAAACGTTCCGCGACAACAATCAGATTTTCTCCGAAATCAATCAATTCATCCAGCAGCCGCTCAGCATAACAGTCCGGATCTCGCTCCGGATGGAATTTCCGTTTTAGAATCACAAGTTTCATAACAGTATCCGCATACAACCTCAGCAGTGAAAGCGCCCGGTTTTCCAGTTGCGCTGACGTGCTGCTTCATAAAGAAGGATCGTTGTAGCCGTCGCGACATTCAGCGAGTCAATCTGGCCCAGCATCGGAATACGGACATTAATATCCGCCCCTTTCAACCACAAATCGGTCAACCCGACCTGCTCCGTACCAACGACAATGGCAATAGCCTGCTTCATGTCGATATCGGTATAAATTGTGTCAGTATGAGGCGTTGTGGCAAGGGCCTTGATCTTGTGCTGTCGCAACCAGTTCAACGCTTCTTCGCCATCCGCCTCGGCGAGAGGAACAGCAAAAAGCGCACCGGTACTGGCGCGAATCACATTGGGATTATAAATATCTGTGCACTTATTGCAAATAATCAGCCCATCAACGCCGGCGGCATCAGCACTGCGTAAAATACTGCCAAGATTTCCCGGCTTCTCAACTGCTTCAGCAACAAGATACAGGCCATTTTCGCGAACAGGCAAATCCTCCAAGGTATGGCGACGCATCTTTGCAATGGCGATCAGACCTTCCGGACGATCCCGATAGGCCATTTTTTCAAGCAGAAAAGGAGGAACCTGATAGAGACGGGCACCGCGGTCTTCGAGTTTTTGCAGTAAATCGTACTCATTTTCGCCAAGAAACATTTCGGGAGCAAAAAAGACTTCGGTCAGTTCCAGCCCATAGTCACTGCCGCGTGACAATTCGCGATACCCTTCGAGCAATGTTAACTGCTCCCGTTCGCGATCACGGCGTTCCCGCAAACGACATACATGTTTTACTGCAGGATTCTGCGTACTGGTCAACTTGGTAATATTCATCTGAAACAATTCCTGTAATTCACGTACAAAAAGCAATCTCAATCAGGAGCCGACAGGATTCCCTCTGCAATTTCCAAGGCACACAATAAATTCAACACCGTTACATTCTAATTCACATTGTCCTGGAAAAAAGAAACGCCCGGGGTTAGTATGCTCCCGGCGCTTCTGCATCAATTTTCAGAAAATTCTGTCAGCAGGTGTCCACTTGAAAATAATCTATCTTTATACTATACTCCCAAAATCCCAAAAAAAAAGGAGTTTTTTCAGCTGGGAAATGTGTCTCTCTTGCGAAAAAAATAAAACTGGTGTATGTTATCAGTTAATAATACAATTTATAACTGGATTTTTTTATGGCAACTCCCATTTTAAGTATATTGATCATCAATTATAAGACTCCTGATCTGACCAAACTGTGTCTGCGGTTGCTCCGAAAACACACGGATTTAAGCAAAGTCAAAATTATTGTTGTTGACAACGATTCTGCAGATGAGTCTTTGGAATACCTGCGCAAATTAAGCTGGATCACTTTGATTGAGCGGAAAAAGCTTCCCGGAGAACTGCCGGCAAACATGCATGCTTCTGCCCTGGATCTGGCGTTTTCCCGAGTCGATACGCCTTATGTGCTCTCGATCCACACCGATACACTGGTTCTCTCTGACGGATGGCTGGAATATCTGTTAGGAGAAATCGAAAAATCTCCAGAAATTGCCGGAGTAGGCAGTTGGAAACTGGAATCCGTTTCTCCATGGAAAAAGTTGGGAAAATCTTTGGAAAAGTTTTTCCAGACCAGAGTTCTTTACCCGCTTTGCGGCAGAAAAGATGGCGGAATGATTGCCGGAGAAGGGAAAAACTACTATTATCTGCGTAGCCATTGCGCGCTTTATCGAACTGATCTTGTCCGCAAATATACGCAGGGGTTCTTTGATAATGATACCGCCGGAAAAACACTGCATAAGTCTCTTGTCGAGAAAGGATACAAAATGGTGTTCCTCCCAACAGAAGATCTGATGAAATACATTCGTCACCTGAATCATGCTACCATGATCCTCAATCCGGAAATTTCCGGCAGAAAAACAGGGACTCCCGCAGCACGCAGGCGAGTGAAAAAAGAGCTGAATGCCTTTGATTTCCGTGCCATTCTCGCGGATGATTCCCTTGATGCCATCGGAGATGAACAATGATTGCCTGGCTGCGCAAACACTCTATCGAATGTTTTATCTTTCTGGGTATGCTCGCTGCCTGTTGCTGCGGCCTTTACGGCGCGGAAATCGTCCGAATCAACGGCCGCTTCGCCATCTTTGTCGGAGAAATGAAACAGTACGGGATCGGCGTCTTTCCGACCTTGTATAACAAACCCTATACCGACTATCCCTCGACATTGGTTTTCCTGATGTATCTAACTTCGTTAGGCGGCAATGTTATCAATATGCTGACGCTGGCTTTTCCCACCGCACTGGCGTCGGCGTGGGCAGCATTATTTACGTACAAAATCGGGAAAACGGTTTCGCGGAGAACCGGAATCCTATCAGTATTTTTCCTCCCGCTTGCATTTGAATTTCTTTCCATGTCCTCTGCACCCGGGCTGGATATCTTTGTCACGGCTGCAACGGTAACCCTCTTCTGGGCACTCCGCAAACTGGATGATGGAACATCCAGGGCTTATTTTCTCGTGCCCATTCTTGCTATTTTATTCAGCTTTACGGTTCGTGGCCCAATGGGGATTCTGGTTCCTTCCGCCGTCTGGATTGCCTTTTATGCGGTTGCCAGACGCTGGAAACTAATGATTCTTGCTGGATTTCTCGTCGGGCTTACGTCGATCGTCGCGATGGCAATTTTTATGGAACTGACCTATCTCCAGGGAGGCCGTGAACTTCTCTACCTCTTTTTTCATGACCAGATACTCAGCCGCTTCGGCAGTTCCCGGCCATTCCATTATTTTGTGACCAATGCAATGGGATCCTTTGCCATAACATATCCTCTGGCTCTGATAATTTTAGTCGTTATGGCACGCAAATTTTTTCAGGCGCCAACTGAAAATGATTCTCCGGCAATCAAGCTCGGACGTGAACTTGCGGGATGGATTATCATTGTCATCATCGGATTCAGTATTCCCGGAACCAAACATCTCCGGTATATCACACCGATTATTCCGGCTATGGCACTTTTGTGCGGGTTATGGCTTACCGGGGGATTTTCGAGTATTTTTCTCGATAAATTGCACAAACTCTTCATTCGAATTGCTTCACTTGCCGCACCGATCCTCTTTATTGCTTCTCTACTTGCTGCGGTAATTCTGCCATTTATTCTACCGTTTGTTTTACCGGGGGTGAACCTGCCGATTGGCATTCTGGTACTGCTTTTCGGCCTTCTGTCCTGGGGAATTATAGTCTGTGTTCCTCAATATCTGGGGGCAATGCAAAAATCCCGCAGGGAACTCTTTGAAGTTTTCACGCTGGCGGTAGCGATCGTCGTCATTCGCGGATATCTTGTTCTGCCGATTGAAAGTGCTGTTGAAAGTTCTCGCGCGTTTTCCGCAGAAATCACCAAAGCCAGAGAGGGAAAACAACTGGTTTACTACAATTTCGGACCTGATGGCGACGAACTGAAATATTTACTGAATTTACCTCTGGAAGAACGTTTCATTGGAGAATATGTCATTGTACGGGAAGAGGAAAGCCAACCTGAACAGTCCGAAGAACAATTTCTGCAAACATGGGTTGAAAAACTGATTGCCCTGTTCCCGGAAGATGTCCATACAGAAAATCCTCCTCTGTTGCCGCGTTACAAAATTGCAGAAGAATATCAGGCGCTGTTTGAATACCCGGAAGATACCTTCTTCCTTACCAGAGAAAAATACTTTAACCGCACCCCGGAAGCAATACGCAATGCCTTTGACGTTGTCATAAAGGGCGAACTTGGCCATCAAGAATGCCTTGTTTTCCGCCGAAAACCGGGTGCGACCATGCCGGAGCTGCAATGAACCTTGCCTTTGCATTATTTCGTTATTTTCCCTACGGCGGCTTACAACGCGATATGTTGCGGATCGCCAGAGAATGCGCCCGACGCGGACATAAAGTTACCATATTAACGCGGGCATGGGATGGAGAAAGACCGGAGTCAATAGAAGTGAAACTTCTGCCAATTAAGGCTTTATCAAACCACAAACGCGCATTGGAATTTGCCGAAAGGATTGGCATCATTTCACAAACGAGAGAATTTGATGCCATCGTCGGATTCAATCGCATGCCGTATCTTGATTGTTACTTCGCCGCAGATAACTGTTTTGCTGCCCAAGTTGATCAAAATCATTCCCGCATTTACCGCCATATGCCCCGAGGCAAAGCATACCTGCAGCTGGAACGAAAACTATTTTCTCCTGATAATCCCCAAAAGACGAGGATTTTATCGTTGACAGAACGCCAGGAAAAGGAATACCAACAATATTACCTGACTCCGCCGGAACGTTTTTTCCGGCTGCCACCAGGAATCCAAAAAAATCGACGCTGCCCGGAAAATGCCCAGCAACTCCGGGATGCCGTACGCTGCGGGAATGGAATCAACAGTCATGAATTTGTCCTGCTTCAGATCGGTTCCGGCTTTCGGACCAAAGGAGTCGCCAGGTCCATTAAGGCTCTGGCCAATCTGCCGGAGCTGCTACGGAAAAATACCTGCTTATGGATTGCCGGCCGGGACAATCCCAAAAAATTCAAACGCCTTGCCGCACAATCCGGAGTCGGCGATTCTGTACTCTTTCTGGGCGGCCGTGATGACATTCCCCAGCTCCTTCAGGCGGCAGATTTGCTGATTCACCCCGCCATCAATGAATGTGCCTGCACTGCGCTGGTCGAAGCGGTTGCCGCAGGTCTTCCAGTTCTAACGACGGCAAACACCGGTTACAGTGAAATCATTTCTGCTGCACAGTCAGGCGTGGTTACCCCGGAACCATTCCAACTGCAAAGTTTTACGGCAGAATTGGAAAAACTTCTTACCGGCAATCAACTACCCATAATGCGCAGCAATGCCCTGGATTATGCAGCAACTCATGATCTTTACAATCGCCACCGCGTTGCGGCGGACTTTATTGAAACGCTCAGTAAAGGAAACAGGCTATGATACTTGATCTCAACGAACCATTTCGCACCATCTGGAAAAACCGTGATGCTTTTGTTGAAGTCGAAGCACTCTCTGGAGAACTGTTTCGCGAAGTAAAAAGCCGCCGAACATTTCGATTTGAAATCAACGGGTGTGGTTTTTTTTTGAAACACCACCACGGCGTCGGCTGGGCGGAAATTCTCAAAAATTTACTTCAGTTCAAGCGGCCGATTCTTGGGGCCGCCAACGAATATCATGCCCTTGCCCGTCTGCATGAACTCGATATCCCGACCATGACTTGCTGTGCTTTCGGAGAACGGGGATGGAATCCAGCCAAGCGGGAATCCTTTCTGATCACAGAAGAACTTACCGATACGGTGAATCTTGAAGATTTTACCGCTTCGTGGCAAAACGGATCGGTAGACATCCCATTTAAACGCATGATGATCCGGAAACTTGCTGAAACCAGCCGAAAACTACACTTCAATGGAATCAACCACCGAGATTACTATCTCTGTCACTTTTTATTGAAGCAGCACCCCGAACCAACACCAGAAAATGATCCGGATTTTTATCTGATTGACCTGCACCGGGCTCAAATCCGTTCTTCAGTCCCCTACCATTACTGGGTCAAAGATCTTGCTGGACTCTGGTTCTCTGCAATGGATCGCCAGCTGACGAAACGCGACCTGCTTCGCTTTATCGTTCAATATGAGCAAAAACCTCTGCGTTGGATTCTATCAGAACGTGGCAAGTTTTATCGTGATGTCGACCGCACGGCACGCAAACTCTACCGTAAGGAATTTGGAAAAAAATCCCCAAGCCCGGAGCTGTTTTGAATGACTGATGATTTCCTAAGCCTCTCCATTGAAGCCGCTGAACGCAATACAACCGAGACAGTTGATTATGAATATGCCGGACGCGCACTTCTCGAAGTAAGCTATGACGGCAGCTTCTACAGCGGGTGGCAATTTCAGCCCAATCATCCTACAGTTCAAGGAGAATTGGAAAATACCCTGAAACGTCTCTATCGGGGTTTATCGATCAAAACTGTCGGCTCCAGCCGTACCGACACTGGAGTTCATGCGTTAGCCTTCGCCGCAAGCTATCTGCTGCCTAAAATGCCTTCCATCCCTGTGGAACGTCTCCAGACCGTCCTCAATCGGCAGCTTCCTTCTGCCATTCGCATCCGGTCTGTTCGCGAAGTACCTGTCTCATTTCACGTCCGTTACGATACGGTTGGGAAAGCATATACTTACCTCTTAAACCGCGGGGAATGCACCCCGTTCAATGCCCGGTATTCCTGGCCGATGTACCGCTCAATTAATGTTGACGCAATCCGTATGGCAGGACAACATCTGGTAGGGACCTATGATTTTTCCTCCTTTGTAGTAGAACGCAGCCAGATCGAGAATGCCGTCAGGACAATCTATGCCGTCGACGTGCAGGAATTTGGCCCATATGTGGCATTGACTTTTCGCGGAAACGGCTTTCTGTACAAAATGATCCGCTGTATTGTCGGCGCACTTGAAGCCGTTGGCAGAGGCGTATTGGCTCCGGATGATATAGCCAAAATCCGTGATGCCAGAGACCGGTCGGCAGCACCGGAAACAGCGCCGGCAAACGGCCTTTTTCTGATGAAAGTTTTCTATGATTTCGATGAACTGATGAACTTTTCCATCAGTAAGCCGCCATTTGAGTTATAATCCAACTCAGGAAAGAGTTTTGAGTGAAGAAATCGTTCGTACCATGGCCGGAGGCATTGCGGTTATAATCCAACTCAGGAAAGAGTTTTGAGGCGCTGCGAAAACTCCTCAAAACTCTGTGGTTGAAAAAATGGATTGCTATGTTTCGCTTCCCCCAGTGTCAACACTTCTGTATGACCGTAGTCATGGCCGCTGTAAAGAGGAATATCATTCGGCAACGGGAACAATCGGTGTTGCAGTGACTCATACAAACTCCGCGCATCAAAAGCGAATCCGCAATCATCGACAAAGAGAGTATCCCCGGTAAAAATTCCCTGCAACCCGGAAAGATTGTAAGAAACACTGTCCGGTGTATGCCCGGGAGTAAAAATGACTTCAATAAACCCGCCGCCCAGCGGGAGTTCTTCACCGTCATACGTGGGGGAAAAAGGGATTCCGATTCTCGCAAGCGGATGGGCAACAACACGCGTCGCATCATCCCATTGCCGTAAAACTTCCAACAGTTGTTCTGTGTGATCTTTATGGGCATGCGTCAACAGGACATAGCGAAGAAAATGTTTTCCCGGTACCTCCTCCCATGCTCTGCGTAGTAGTTCAAAATCACCGGCAGGATCAACCCATGCACAACTACCGTCCGGCGCCGATATCAGGTAGGAGAAATTGTGATCCAGTCCCCCGACCTGCAGCTGTTTTACCTGGAAAACTCCCCTTCCCTGCATAATCTTAAACCCCTTTCTTTGAAAATTTCTCAATTCCTCTTTGAACTACAGCATAAAAAACCGGAATTAAGAATGTTCCGATTACAATTGCCAGAAACATTCCGCCAACGACAGCGGTTCCGAGAGCCTGGCGGCTGTTTGCCCCGGGGCCGGAAGCAATAACCAGCGGTAACGTTCCAAGAATAAAGGAAATCGCCGTCATCTGCACGGCACGGAAACGAAGTTTTGCCGCAAAAGCCGCTGCTTCAAGAATCGGCATTCCTTCTTCGTGCTTAACCTTGGCAAATTCAACAATCAGAATTGCCGTCTTGCAGGCAATACCGCAAAGCAGCACTAACCCGACCTGAGTGTAAATATTGTTATCCATACTGCGAAGCATCAGATACCCCACTGCACCAAAAAGTGCAACCGGGACAGACAATATGACAGCAATCGGGATCAGCCAGCTTTCGTATTGAGCCACAAGGAAGAGATAAATAAAGACCACTGCAAGGATGAAAATGGTAACAATCTGCCCAGATGCCTGCTGTTCCTGGTAAGACATATCCGTCCATTCGCACTTCATCGTCTCCGGTAAAATGCGACGGGCAATTGCCATCATGGCTTCCATTGCCTGGCCGGAGCTGTAGCCATCCGCAGGTTCTCCCTGAATGGTTCCGCTCGAAAACATGTTGTACCGGGTAAGGTATTGCGGAGCAAAGCGCGTCTCAATTTTTACCAGAGTCCTCAGCGGCACCATGACACCGTCTGCACTGCGGACATGAATCTTCGCAAGGCTCTCTTCACTGGCGCGTTGGGCAGCATCTGCCTGAATTTCCACACGGTAAACTTTACCGAATTTATTAAAATCATTGACATAACTATATCCCATCATACTCTGAAGCGCATTGTTGATATCAGAAAGCGCGACGTTCATTTTCAACGCCTTTTCCCGGTCAATCTCCAGAAAAACTTGGCGCACCGCAGCACGATAGGTCGTGTAAACCCGTTGTAAAGCCGGATCCTGATTCGCTGCCTGCACCAATTCCTGTAGCACGGCTGCCATACGATTGGCATCTGTCCCGGCAGTATCTTCCACAACCAGAGTAAAGCCGCTAGTCAACCCGATTCCCGGGACAGTCGGAATCCCGAAAACCTGGAATCCGGCATCTGGAATTTCATTCAGCTGTTGCTGCACCGCCTGAATAATCGCATTCTGCTGCAATTCCGGCGATTGCCGTTCGTCCCATGGCTTCAATGCCACAATGAAGAAGGCGCTGTTGGACGCACTGGTCCCACTTAAAATACTGTACCCGGAGTTAGCCATAACATCGGCAACGCCCGGCTGTCCCATGACAATATCATTGACATAGGCAATCACCTTCTCCGTCCGTTCCAGCGAAGCATTATCGGGCAACTGCATGTTAATAAAGAAAGCCCCCTGGTCCTCATCCGGAATAAACCCGGTCGGCAATGCCTTGAACAAACTTCCAGTTAAAAAGATTAATCCGCAATAAATTAACAGTGTAAAAAATGCCAGACGCAACAATTTGGAAACCGTTGCGGAGTAACACCGCGTCAACAGCTCAAACACAGCATCAAACCAGCGGAAAAGAATAAATTTCCGACGGGGTGTATCTCCAATCGGCTTCAGGATCAGTGCACTCAATGCGGGACTCAGTGTCAATGCATTGATGGAAGAAATCGCCACCGCTACAGAAATCGTTATCCCGAATTGACGATACATTTCCCCGGTAATTCCGCTGAGGAAACAAACCGGAACAAACATCGCCAACAATACAGCTGTTGTGGCAATCACCGGGCCAGTAACTTCCTCCATCGACTTGATTGCCGCCTGTTTGGGGGGCAGATGCTCTTCTTCCATCAACCGGCTGACATTCTCAATCACGACAATCGCATCGTCCACGACAATCCCGATCGCCAGAATCAAGCCAAAAAGAGTAATCAAATTAATGGAATACCCTATCGCGTAAAGCACAGCAAAGGTTCCGATCAGCGACACTGGAATCGCTACAGTCGGCACCAAAGTCATTCGCCAATCCTGCAAGAAGAGATAGGTAATCAGAATCACAAGAATTACGGCTTCAATCAAAGTAATGGCAACTTCTTCAATTGATGCCTGGATAAAGCTGGTGGTATCATATTGAAAGCCGTAATCCAACCCTTCCGGAAAGTTATTGGCTTTCAATTCTGCAAGCCGTTCCTTGCACGCATTGGCAATTTCAATTCCATTGGCATTATTCAATTGGTACACGGCGAGCAGTGCAGCTGGTTTACCATTTAACTGGCCTTTGGAGTTGTAGGTTTCTGCACCAAGTTCGACACGGGCAATATCTTTGAGCTTGACCTGAGCCCCGTCTGACAGAGTACGAATGACGATATTTTCAAAATCGCCAACTTCAGTTAAACGCCCTTGCGTCTGAATCGCAAAACGGAAGATCTGATCCGCAGGAGTGGGCGCTTCTCCGAGAGCGCCGCTGGCAACCTGAACGTTCTGAGCCTTAATTGCCGCAGAAACATCGCTGACATCAATCCCGAGCGCCGCCATCCGGTCAGGATCCAGCCAAACACGCATGGAATACTTCAAGCCGCCCAGCAACGATACATTGCCAACCCCGGGAATCCGGCTGAGTTCATCCTGAATATTCAACATGGCATAGTTGGATAAAAACAAAGCATCTCGGCTGTTATCAGGAGAAAAGAGCGTAATAACCAACAGAATATTGCTGGACTGTTCTTTGACAATCACACCTTGCCGCTGTACCTCTTCAGGCAAGCCGGCAGTTGCCCAATTCACCCGATTCTGTACATTCACCGTATTCTGATCGCCATCGGTCCCGATTCCCAATGTCACCGTAATGGTCGCACTACCGGAGTCTGACGCGGTACTGGACATATAAAGCATATCTTTGACGCCATTGATCTGTGCTTCAATCGGCTCAATCACCGTTTGCTGTACCGTCAGCGCGTCAGCTCCGGGATAATTTGCGGTAACAGATACCACCGAAGGCGTAATATTAGGATACTGGGCCACCGGCATAACGCTGAGAGCAATCAATCCCGCCAGCGTAATGACGATGGAAATAACGAACGCAAACCGTGGCCGTTCGATAAAAAATCTGCTGATCATTTTGCAGCATCCTCCGCCTTCTGTTCCGATTGTGAAGCAGTTTCAGGCGTCTCTTCAGAGGCTACTGGAACAACAGGAGCCGCAACTTTGACTTCAATTCCGTTGCGCACTTTCTGGATTCCCTGGACAATAACATTTTCCCCGACGGAAACCCCTTCATAAACAACAATTTTATCGCCGAATGATTCTCCGACCCGGATGTTGCGCCGCTCGACTTTATTTGCAGGCGTCACAACGTAAACGAACTTACCCTGCTGGTCTTCCTGTACAGCCTGAAGCGGAATTACCACATGTTGAACCGGATCAGCCATCTCCAGACGCACCTTGACATACATCCCGTCAACCAGCAGTTTTCCAGCATTTTCAAAGAGTGCCTGCAATTTGATTGTTCCTGTCGTGGTATTGACATTATTATCCCAGTAGGTTAACTTTCCGACTTCATCATATTCGGAACCGTCAGCTAAATATAAACGGCAACGGATCAGGTCTGACTCCGCTTTCTTATCGCGATTGCGAAGTAATTTCAGCAAATCCAATTCACTGGCATTAAAGCTGACGCGAACAACACCAAAATTACGGACTGTTGCAAGTCGGCCGGTTTCCGGCCCTACCAGATTGCCGACATCACTTGTACTCAACCCGATCCAACCGTCGAAAGGCGCCCGGATGGTTGTATAACTCAAATCCAATTCTGCCTGCTTAACCTCAGACTCTGCCGAAAGAACCTGAGCTTTGGCTTCCATTTGCGCGGCAAGAGCATTGTCGTATTCACGCTGGGATGACGCGTCCTTTGCCAGCAACGTCTTCTGGCGATTTAATTCTATCTCCGCATTTTTCAGTGCAGCCTGCGCCTTCAGTAAACTGGCTTTGGCATTATCCAGTGCCGCCTCATACTGAGTTGGTTCGATTTTGAAAAGAACATCATCTTTTTTTACGCCTGCACCTTCCTTGAAGTTTCGTTCTATCAGAAAACCTTTAACCCGGGCAACCAAGTCCACGCTTTGATCCGCCGAAACTTCTCCAATTAACATTGTGCCTTCGCGAATGGGTTCTTCCACTGCGGGTGCTACAGCAACAGTTGGTGGTGCGGCAACCGGTTTTTCTTCCTTTTTCTGGCATCCGCCTGCCAACAGCAACACAAACAATAACACCGGAAGGCCCCGGAATAATTTCTGATTCATCTTTTCATACCCCTTCTGAAATACCATCCCGATTGAACTTTTCAGGGATTCCTTCCCCAATGCTGCATGTTCTGGGAATTTTCATTGCATAACGATAAAAATGCTTGACAAAAAAACTTTTATCTCACTTCAGTACAGTAACAGTTTTCCCGAAAAAAAGCAAGGAAACAACTCTTTTTTTTCCGATAAAATAACAATTCCGAAATCAGAAAAACTCCGAGAAAACTTTCCTTGTTCTATCTTGGTCGTTTCCACTGCACAATTTTTTGCGTTGGTTTACTGGCTGACATAATTCCGAGTTGCTTTTCCCTGCATAACCGCAAATTCGACACAAAAAAAAGAGGAATTGGTTGCAACCAATTCCTCTTTTTTCAATGTCCGAGGCAATTCAGCACTGCCGCAAACATACCTTACGCGCCAAATCAATCAATCGGTTTGGTTTTGGGCAGACCGAGAACTTTGTCCTCGGGAATGCGCTTTTCAGCACGCAAAACGTTGATGCGTTCAAAACGCTTCATAACATTACGTTTCTTGCGGATTTTGCCGCCAATGCGCAGACTCGGATGCTGAGACATATTTCACCTCGTATGTGTTATAATTGCACAATCAAAAAAAATCATTTCAGTAATGGTTAGTTAATATTGCTCAAAACGCCAATAAATCAAGGATAAATCCCAAAAAAAACCCTTTTTTATTCATCCAGTCGAAAAAATCAACAATTTGCTGTATAGTAGCATAGGA
>CALGPR010000139.1 GCA_937960425.1 uncultured Lentisphaeria bacterium | reverse complement strand
CTTTAGATCTCGCTGTCGAGGTCAGCGCTGGCGAAGTAAAAGTAGAAATTGCGAACGCGGAAACTCCGTTCTGTCGGACATTTCCAGTCACTTTGGCTCCGGCAGAAAAACATCCGGTGACGCCGGAACGAATTGCCGAAGAGTTTCGTGCGGCGGACTCAGATACTTACCGCGTGCGCGACTCTCGTGTTACGGTGGATGGATCTTATTTCTTTCCAGCAGCAGAATTGAAAAGGATTCGTCGGGCATTTTTTGATGCCGTTTCGCGAGAGTTCAATGCGCTGATGCTGATGAGTCCCGGTGTGGCGGGGATGGAACGGTTCCGGCGAGATTAACTGACCCGGATCCCTCCGCTCCAATTGCCGGAACGTTGTCCGGAAACAGTGGCGGTAAAACCCAATGGTGCTCTTCCGGGGAATCCCAAAGCTGCTGTCGCCACGGATATCTTTGATTTCAATAAGCGTACAACAGAAGTGATTTTGCCAGTATTTTGTCCGGAAGGCCGTTTAGAGTCGTTAAAAAAGCGTATTGCCGCAGCATATGCTGCCGGGATCCGCCGGTTTCGGGTTCAGGCTTTGTTTGAGTTGTGGCTTCTGCGATACTACGAAGATATTGAAATCACGGGTTCTGCGCCATTGCCTGTTACAAATTCTCTGGCGGTGAAGGAATTGTCAGAATTGCATGTAAGCCGGGTACAGGCTCATGTTGAATTGGAGCGGGGCGCAATTGAAGCGTTGGTGGAACATTCGGTTTTGCCAGTAGAAGTGTATCGTTTCGGGCGTATTCCGATTTTAACCACGCGGGCAGCGATCCCGGCAGAAGGAGAAATCAAAGATGCCCGGGGAGCAAAGTTCAGAGTCAAAAATGACAAACGCTCCGGGTTGACTTTTGTTTACCCGGCGGAAATTTTTTCCATCCCGCATATCGCGAAGACTTATGACTTTTATGATCTGCGGGAAGCGGACTGGAACAATAGGAATTTGAATACGTTTAATTTCGATCATTCATTACTTTAGTGATTCAAAGAGGAAGCCATTCCTGAAGAAGCAACTTCGGAGTGGCTTCCGAGTTAAAATAAAGGAGAATTTGATTGTGAAACGATCCTTGTCTTTGTTGTCCGCAGCGCTTTTTAGTACATTGTCTTTGTCTGCGGCTGTTGAATTTGAGACTGCAACTCCGGAAGAAGTCGGAGTACAGAGTGGGGCAATTGCAAACTTTGTTGATGAATTGCAGAAACTCAATTATGTCCATTCTTTTGTTTTGCTGAAAGACGGAAAACTGGTTGCAGAAGGATATTGGGCCCCTTATGACGCGGAAACGCCCCATGCGCTTTACAGTTTGAGTAAATCATTCACATCCATGGCGATCGGGCTTGCCATTCAGGATGGGAAATTGACTCTTGAAGACCGAATTGCCGATATTTTCCCGGAAGAAAGCGCTGGAATTTCCGAAAAATACCGTTCGGTTACCGTTCGCGATCTGTTGACTATGCGCAGCGGCCACGCGCCGGGAATTGAGGTCGATTCCATGGACTCGGATGATTGGGTCAGGAATTTCTTTTCACAGGAACCCAATGGCGAACCGGGCGAAACATTTGCCTACAATAACGGAGCAACCTATATGCTTTCGGCAATCTTTCGCAAAGTGACCGGCGAGACTGTGCATGATCGCCTGAAGCGCGATGTTTTCGAACCGTTGGGCTTTGAAGAAACGACTTGGGAAACTTGCCCCCAGGGAACGCCGCAGGGTTTTTCCGGGTTGTCAGTACGGACACGGGAACTGGCCCGTTTCGGGCAATTGCTCTTGGATAAAGGAGTTGCGGATGGGAAGCAACTTTTGCCGGCTGATTATATTGCCGAGGCCACTTCCATGCAGGTTCCTGCCGATCCGGTCTACATCAATCCACTGAGCAGTTGGGGACAGGGATATGGGTATCAGTTCTGGCGTTGCCCTTATGACAACTTCCGTGGCGATGGTGCCTACGGGCAATACTGCCTGGTTATGGAAAGTGAAAATGCGGTTCTGGCGATAAATTCCGGGGTGCCGGATATGCAGGCGCCAATGGAAATTATCTGGAAGACGCTGTATGCCGGATTGCGCACCAAGCCTTTTGCCGCAAATCCGGACGGGGATAAAAAACTGGAAGAAAAACTGAAAACGCTCCAGTTGCCTGTCATTTCCGCGACAGTGACTGCAAATGAAGAAAACAAAGTGCTTGCACAACCGTCAGAACCGCAGCCGCTTGGGTTTTATAATCTCGGTCCTAATGCAGAAGGATTTACCATGTTGTTGCTGGCAAAGCTGAATGACAAAGAGCTTGAGCTGAAACTTTTCAATACAGATCCGGCGAAAGAAATCGTCGTTTCCTGTGGATTTGATTCCTGGAAAAAGAATCCTGAATCCAAATATGCCGGCAGTTATTTCTGGGATGAATCAGGCGATTTACTGATCCGGGCGTTGAAATACAACCATCCGCGCGGTATGGATTTAAGAATTTCGTTTCATGGGGATTATATTACTGTTTCCGGAAAAACCATTCCGGTGGGCCCTTCGCTGGTATTGACCGGCGTGCGGCGGGATCCGGAAAAATGATTTTGCCGAAAATCTCGACAGTGAAAATAATTATTTATTGACAGGAACGCCATTGCATCGGGTTGGCTTTTCTCTCCAGTAGATTGAAACTGAAGAAGGCCTTGCATTGAATGGGGATGATGGTGTTCCTTTTTCAGAGAGTAAGGAAAAGGCGTATGATTTATTTTGTCAGCGGAATTGATACGGATGCCGGAAAGACAGTTGTGACAGGCTGTCTTGCCGCCGGGCTTCAGCAAAAGGGAATCAAAGTCATTACCCAGAAACTGGTACAAACCGGTTGCCCAGACGGGGTTTCTTCGGATGTCCTGGTTCATCGAAAGTTGATGGGGGGTGTGCATTTTCCGGAAGATGACGCTCAAATGACGATGCCGTGTGTCATGTCTTATCCGGCGTCACCTCACCTTGTTGCGGAAAAGGAAAACCGGACGATTGATCTTACCGCGATCGCGGCTGCCACGACAGAGCTGGATCGGCGATACGACATAGTTCTTGTTGAAGGCGCCGGCGGTCTGATGGTGCCGTTGAATCGTGAACTATTAACGATAGATTATGCTGCAGAGAAAGGGTATCCGCTGATTCTGGTAACGAGTGGAAAACTGGGATCCATCAATCACACGTTATTGTCACTGGAAGCTGCAGAGCGGCGCGGAATGAAGATCGCCGCAGTCGTGTATAACCGTTATCCCGTCATTGATGAGATCATTGAAGCAGAAACCAGGGCTTATTTGAAGACCTTTCTTGCTCGACACTATCCCCAGACGGCATATGGAGAAATTCCCGAAATTAAAAGCGTGGTAAAGTTTGAAATAACGGATTTTGACGAAGTTTTAACCACTTTAATTGCAGGGAAATAAAAGTATTATGACGGATATTTTACGAGATTTTTCTCGATTTGACGAAGAACACGTTTGGCACCCTTATACGTCATTGCCGCCGGTAATGGTTCCGTTTGCCGTAAAAGGAGCGAATGGCAATACATTGCATCTGGCAAACGGACGGACTGTGATTGACGGTGTCAGTTCCTGGTGGTCAGCAGCGCACGGATACAATCATCCAGAAATACAGGCGCGAATTGCAAAACAGCTTGCCGACTATTCTCATGTGATGTTCGGCGGCTTAACCCATCCGGCGGCAGTCGAACTTGCAGAAAAACTCCTGGCGATTGTCCCCAATACATTGACCAAAATTTTCTTTGCCGATTCTGGTTCCATTGCTGCGGAGGTTGCAATGAAAATGGCCTGCCAGTATCAGATGGGGATGGGCCGTCCGGGACGGAAACGGATGTTGACGGTCAAATGTGGATACCACGGTGATACCTTCGGAACCATGGCGTTAAGCGACCCGGAAGAAGGGATGCACAGTTTTTTCGGGGGCAACCTGGCGCAACACTACTTTGCGCCGGCACCGCAGAAAAAATTTGACGAGAGTTGTAATGACGCAGATTTGCAGGAGATGAAACGGTTGCTTGATGCGCATGAAAATGAAATTGCTGCGGTGATGTTGGAACCGGTGTTACAGGGGGCAGGCGGGATGCGGATCTATTCTCCGGACTACCTGAATCGTTTGCGTAGCCTTTGCGATCAGTATGACGTACTGTTGATTTTTGACGAAATTGCCACAGGATTTTTCCGGACAGGGAAACTCTTTGCAACAGAGTATACGCGAATTCAACCGGACATTTTATGCCTGGGAAAAGCGCTGACAGGAGGTTTTCTGACGCTGGCGGCAACGTTGTGCAGTGACAAAGTTGCAGAAGGGATTGCCAGAGGTCCGGCGCGAGGCGCATTAATGCACGGGCCGACGTTTATGGCAAATGCTCTGGCATGTGCTGCGGCATCCGCATCTGTAGAGTTGTTTACTCGAGATGATACCCGGCTGCAGCAGGTAAAGCGAATTGAAGAAATTTTAAAGGAAGAGCTGCCTGCGGCTGCTAATGCGGAACGGGTGAAAGATATACGCATACTCGGCGCAGTTGGAGTCATCCAGATGGACAGGCCGGTAAACGGGCCGGCGTTGTCGAAGTTCTTTATTGACGAATGCGGAGTGTGGCTGCGTCCATTCGGAGATGTCATTTATACGATGATGCCGTTTATAACGCCGGAACAAGATGCGAGGACCATCGCCCGGGCAATGGTGGCAGCAGCTCAGCTGGCATACCAGCCGGAACGTTCATTCTGCTGATACGAAAACAAGAGCATGGGAAGCTGCCGCCGGCTAAGTGAAATACAGGACTCCGATCAGGCTGGCGGCATAGCTTTGAGTTCTGAAAGTGAAGTTCTGCTGAAGCGACTTTTTACGTATGAAAACCCCTACCCGGAAAAAAGAAATATCCTCGACAAGCTCAATAGATGCAGGATGTTATTTTGATAAAGTAGAGAAACGAAAAATGCGAAACCCTCTGTTTCGCAAATTTAATAGCTCGAGTCATTTCTTTTCCATTAAAGACTTGACAAGCAAGGTTACACGAGATATACTATAACGCTTATTCGAGAACACGAACCCCCAAAACGGAGACACAACCTATGACATTTCAATGGAAACATTGTATTGCCGCTCTGG
>CALGPR010000138.1 GCA_937960425.1 uncultured Lentisphaeria bacterium | reverse complement strand
CAGCAGCTGTTGTTCCGACCGCAATCAGAGAATTCATATTGGGAGATCGCTGGATCAGCGATAAAAATCCATTCCCATAGATATTTCTTCCTGCAACAACAATAACGGCAGTAAATATCAATTGCAAGCAGATGTTCAATGTATGAGGCAGGGCTAATGCAGGAAAGATCATCGGCCCCATTGCCACGAGCATTAGTAAGATGCAGGCAGTACAGGCAATCGCAAAGGAAAATTCTTCCATTCGTTTATTTTTCTCTGTGGAAGCAGCATTAGAGGATATTGCGCTGGGAGAGTCCAGATCTGTCAAAGTATACCCCCGAGGGATTATTGCTGCAGTTAATTTTGCGGTAATAGCGGAGGTGTCCGCAGAATCGTCCAATTCCAGAGTCAAACGGCCGGTTGCGATATTAACAAATGCCTTGCAAACGCCGGGAACTTTAGCGGCAAGAGTTTCCACTGTACGCGCACAAACAGCGCAATGCATATTGCCGACTGCAAAATTTTTCTTTTTCATCTCAAAGATTCCTTTTTCTCTCTGACAGGATAAAAAGTAAAGTTTGTATAATGTTTTTCAAGGGCGGCATCATATTGAAATATACAAAAATTGAACAAATTCAAATCTGGATATCGGGTTAAAGTACTTCGCCCTCAAAAATCAGTCCGCTATTTATAATACTTTACTGGTTGTACAATTCACCAATATTACATCATCTCCCCCCATTGAAAGAAGTGCTAAATTCAGAGAGCTATCGGAAAGGAAAACCCCTGGGCACGAAAAAAACAATGGACAGGCAGGGAAAAGCTCGCGATAGTGCTAAAGGGTGTGAAAGGTGAGTGCCGGATCGGCGAATTGTGCAATGTGCATGGAATCTCGCAAGGACTGTACTACAAATGGCGATTGTTTGAACAAGGCGGAGTGGATCGGATTATGCCCGGGAACGCTTGGAATACGAAACCCGGAAATTCAAAGAAGCTATTGGGGGACTGACCGTAGAATTAAAAAAAAACGATTGGTAATGCGGCGCGGCGTGAACAGTTCAGCGAGCCAGGGGTATTATTGGAGCGACTCCAAAATCTTAAGGCGAAGCATCCATACTGGGTCGCCGCACCTGGGTATCCCTCAAATATCATGAGAAACCTCCAGTCAATCAGAAGCGGATTCACCGCCTTATGAAGCAAAAAATTCGTTAGATTCAAAAAATCGCAGACTCAAAGCTCCATGCAAAGCAGTTACGAACAAACTGCAGACGATAGAGTCCCATCGATATTTGGGCATCATATGACCAAGGGAATGATTCCAGTTTTCGGATAGATTTAGCTGCATGTTGTCATTGATTGGGGAACCAGGAAACTTTTCTATCAACACATATGAGTTTTCCCCGCAAGTTCGGTGGACTGGATCAGTGCGTTAAACGAGGAAGTTAATCTCCAATTTCCAGATAAAATAAAGAAATCTCCGCATATTTTTGAATTGGACAGCGATCATGGATGCCAACCAACTTCAACAGCTTTCATGAAAGCCTGTTCCACGCTCGGTATACGTCAAATATTCCCAGTTACAACGATCCTAAAGGAAATACTGATACAGAAACGAGTGATCCGAACAATCCAGGAGGACTTGAGCTGGACAAAAGAGTTTGATTCCGTGACTGAATTTGAGTCAGCATTGAAGCAAGGGTAAAAGGAGTATAATAAAGACTTCCTTCATTCGTCACTGGACTACATGACTCCTTATGAATATGAACAGTGGTTCTAAACTTGAGCTGCATAAGAATATCAGGCAGTGTGTGCACCTCCCCCCCATATTGGACAATTTTTCATTGAAAATTGGATAAAAGCCTTTGAGCTATTACATCCCATTGTCTGTCGATTACAAGGTCCGAAATAGACTTCGTTGGGCGTCCGATATTGGAGTGCCGAATGGATCCGCCTGGAGTTGTAAAAATTCACATAATGCTGAATCTCGAAGCGGAACTGCGACAAGCTGACGTACTCTTTGCTTTTTGATGTCTTCATATTTCAGCGCCCCCAGAAACGCTCCATTTTTATATTATCAAAACAGCGTCCACGCCTGTCCATGCTGATCTGAATGTCATGAGCCCGGAGTTCTGACACAAACTCCGACTGGTAAATTGTCACCCTCGATCCAAATTAAAAATCTCTGGTTCCCCATAGGAATTCACAGCCATTCTCAGCACTTCGACACAATGAAAATCGTCCATTGTATTCACTACGTCATAGGCAAAAACCTTGTTGCTGAACCAATCAACAATTCCAATCACAAATACTCGATTTCCAGCTATCGCCGTGTAAGTGATATCGGTGAGTCATACTTGATTCGGACGTTCAACTTTGCATTTACGCAGAAAATAAGGGGAATTTCTTATATCCCGGATGTGGGTCTTGGGTATGAAATGCGGATACAGATAAACGGTCTGTAAATTCAACGATTTCTGCGACCAGTGCACCCGTTTATAATTTAACTCTGCACCGCGACGTTTTAATTCCGCAATCAACCGGGGAACTCCGTAAAATGGCGTCTCCATATAAATCTTCATCATTTCATCTTTATCCAGCTCGTCGGAAGCTGTCCGGGAAGTCTTCTGCTGACTTTGGGAATTTAACTGACAATTTACATGTAAAGCCAGATTCTAATCGGTTATTTGAGCATTTCGGGATTCAAGCCTCAGGCCAAGGACACACTTCGTAAAAAGTCATTCTCGATTTCAATCATCAAATCGCCTCTGTATTATGGCTGTTTTTCTTTCCGCTCTGCCTTGGACTGGAAAATCTCGGAAGCTCCATCCATGAGCTTCCTTTTTCACGGCTGAACTTGATTCGGATGAACCTGATATTTACCTGCAATCGCAGCCACAGTCAGTTCTCCGCGCAGCAATTCCAATGCTACACGGCTTTTGAATTTGGTACCATATTGTTTTTTCATAAACTCACTTCTTTTCCAGGTTAATTTAACGAGCATTTTACACCAACTCAAGTTGTCCTGTTTTTGGGGCCAACCGCAAGGCAAAGAACTCCCCAAAAATTAAATTGTCATTTTTTGACTGCTTCAACGTAATTCCGCCCTTGCCCAACGGAGACATTACAGCTTTTCTCCAAGTCAAGTTATCCAAATCTCAAAGTCAGTCGCAATATCAAGACACAATAGACATTTGATATTAATTCTCCTATTAGAAAATTTGTATAAAGAAGTTATTTTTTATAACAGCGTTACTTGTATTTTAACAATAAAGCTTGTATCTTGTGGATAGATAATTATAGTTGCTGGTGTTTCCTGTTCAGATATGTTGTGTAAACAATATTTCGGCATAGACACAAAAAAAATATTTGGTTATTATGGAGAAACAGGTTATCCAGCGGATGCTTTCGTAGAAAGATCTAAATACAATAAGGGAAGGCTGTTTATGAAATTTTTTAGCTTATTTTCTTTTATCCTTTTAGGGATTGTTGGATGTGCGTCAAATAGTATTAAGATTGATTCAAAAAATGCATGGAATGATTTTGAAACACTCAAAATTATAGATTCTCGAAAGGGAAATTTTCAAGCTGTTGCTGGAGCAAATAAACTTGTAAGCAATGATGTTGTCTCTATCGATAAGGAAAAAGTATATCGCTTAAAGGGGGATTTTAAAGCTGTTGGAGCAGATCCAGAATCAGGTGCAACAGTTCATTTTGGCTTGATTTATAAAAATGGTAATGGCCAAATCATAATGAGTACGCAAATTGCCAATATCCCCGGTACAGAAACGATTGTCACCAGGGACGCCAAAAAAGGAGATACTGAAATTTATGTTGCCGATGCAAAAAAATGGGTAAAATCTCCACGCGTTATTGCAACAAATGTAAAGGATGATTTTTCAGATCTGCCAAACTTTGCCACAATTTCTAACATCAGCAATATTGAACAAATTGCAGATGATGAATGGAAAATCTCGTTTTCCAAGCCGATCAATTTGGATTTATTACAAGGCTGCAAAGTCAGACAACATGCTTCAGGAGCCTATAATTACGCAGCTGGGATTATAGATGTTCCTACTGATAAATGGGTTACTGCTTCTGGAGTTATTTCTGGATACGCTGTCAATGGCATGCCGCTGCAACACTTTGGAGCAGGGGTGGAACAGGTCCAAATCCTTCTTCTGACAAACTGGAGTAATAAATCC
>CALGPR010000137.1 GCA_937960425.1 uncultured Lentisphaeria bacterium | reverse complement strand
TGTTTGTAGATCGCGCAAAAATCACCGTACGCGGCGGCGATGGCGGCAACGGCTGCTGTAGCTTCCGGCGAGAGAAATTTATCCCCAAAGGCGGGCCGGACGGCGGCGACGGCGGCAATGGCGGCGACATCATTCTGCGCGCATCCAAAGATGAACAAAGTCTGGCTCCATTCATCTTCAATCGCCATTACGATGGGGAACGAGGCCCCAACGGAAAAGGGAAGGATCAGCATGGCAGAAACGCCCCGGCTGTAATTCTGCCGGTTCCTGTGGGGACAGTCGTCACCGACACGGACAGTGAAGAAGTTCTTGTCGATATGGATGAACCCGGGATGGAGTTTATCGTTGCCCATGGCGGTCGCGGCGGTCGCGGCAATACCCGTTTTGCCACGAATACGAATCGGGCACCGCGTATGGCGGAAGAAGGCTTTCCCGGTGAAGAACGTCATCTAGAATTGGAACTCAAAACGATTGCTGACGTCGGCCTGGTTGGCTATCCGAACGCGGGAAAATCTACTTTGCTGCGGGCGGTCAGCGAAGCCCGTCCGAAGGTAGCGCCCTATCCGTTTACCACACTTCATCCGGTCGTTGGGGTAGTCAATTTTCCGGACTTTACCCGCATGACCATTGCGGATATTCCCGGCCTGATTGACGGAGCACATGCCAATGTCGGGCTTGGGCATGCGTTTCTGAAACACATTGAACGAACCCATGTCCTGGTGTTCGTACTGGATATGGCTGGCACGGATAATCGTACGCCGTACGAAGATTTCCGTCATTTGCAGCGGGAATTAGAGCTTTATATGCGCGGTCTTTCCCGCCGTCCTGCAATTATTGCAGCCAATAAAATGGATTGTCCGGAATCCGCAGAAAATCTTGAACTGCTCCGGGAAGAATTGAAAAGTGACCCAATTGAAATCATTCCGATTTCTGCGGCACATAACGAACTGGATGGCCTGGTTGAAAAGCTGCGGCAAATGGTTGAACAGCACAAAATTTCCCCTTATACCTATTATTAATCAATCGCAATATCCAATATAAAAACGCCCGAAGAGAGACCTTTAGAAAAGGTTTTCTTCAGGCGTTTTTCAGCAACAAAAGAAGAAATGAAAATTTCAGAAAATGGCGATCTTGGGGATTAGCGTTTCTTTCTGAAAATCTTGACCAGATTGCCTTAAGGTAACTTTCCTTCGGTTTCTCTGTCATGAGTCCCAACAGAAATCTGCCAGCCAGTACCGCCATCAATTACTTGCGGCTTTCCGGTAATCAAAACATCCTTTTTAATAAATTCTTCTCCATCAACAACATAATCAAATGTACACAAATGTCCCTTCGGAGTTTTTTCCTGTAAAGTAACCCCTACGCGGCTGACTTTCTCTCCACCAATAACTCGTTTCCCGGGATTATGGTCTATCAATTCCTTATAAGACATTCCAAAACTTTCCGTCCCAAACGGACCTGTTTCGCTGAAGCTTACAAAAATTGTATCCTCCGGTATAGAACTCTTCTCCTCTTTACATCCAACAATTCCGACTACAAGACAGGTACAACACATTATTTTAAAGAAGTAATTCATTTTTCGATCCTTTATCTGTTTTTACCATTAAAAATTATACGGAATACTCACCTGGCAAATGCTTTCAAATTCAGCTGTGGTTCCTCATTTTCGACGCCGAAGCAACCAAGCTGCACCAAGAGCAATCACGGAAAGAATCAGAATCAGAACAACGCCACCAGTTGACATACAAAAACGCCCGACATAAGAGAAAAAGCTTTTTATTTTTGTAGAGTTCTGCTGTGCTTTTAATTCCGTCAATTCCTGCTCCCGGGCAGCCAGCCTTTCCTGTTTCAAAAGCTTCGTATAAACCTCACTCACACTGTTAGTAACCGGCATTTCAATATCCGGGACATCAAAAAAATCTTCCTCTACAGTCGGATTGAAATTCGGATTGGGCAAGCTTACCGCAGTGACCGGCTCCGTGGCATCTCCATGGAAAAGTTTACGTGATATAATCACAGAATTATCGCCGCGAATCAAATAAACCCGCCGAAGAACAATTGATTCACTCCAGCGGCCTTCTGGTTGAACATTTTTTATGCTCAACTGAATTACTGGTACTCCGTCAATAGAAATATCCTCACGGTCATATTCTGAAACTTCCAGGACAGACTCATCCAATCCCCGGCACAAATCATCAAACCGGCACAACTCCTCAGTCCAACCTACTACACGGCTCCATTGATCACGAAAACGCACATAAGTCCCAACCCCATTATCGATCACAGTCAATTCTTCGTTCTCTGGAATATATGAAACCAAACGGCGACGCAGTACCCCATCGTCACCAACGATCTGCCAATAACTGTCATCCGGGCAATTTTTGAATGCAGAAGGAGATTCAACAAAATATGAAGCCTTACGGCTCTGCTCAACCGCTTTTTGAAAAAGCTGCATTCCTTCTTCTTTCGGAATAGGAGCGGCAAAAACCGTTGACATGCCGCAATAAAGGGAAACAAAGGGAAACAATAAAGAATACCAAAAAAATTTTTTCATTGCAATTTTCTTTCAACTATCAGGTCTGCAGATCGAAATTATTATGCAAAAAAACACCCCCCATCACCCTTTTAAAAGAACTATTCATTGGATGAGCCTCCGCAAATGAATAGTATTCAATTTACGAAGACTCTCATATATGATTTCCGTATGCAAAACCTCTTGCTCAACACTTAAGCTAAGCACAACAATTCCAACTTTTTCCCACTTAATCTGTAGCTGGAGGCAATTCTACCGGACCATCACAACTATGTTGGTCAATAGGCATTAAGCCTGTTCGTTCCATGTAAGATCCTTCCACCACTTCCCATGACGTAAAAATCCAGCCTACATTGCGTTCTTTCCAACTCAGTTCCAAAAAAGGACGTTTTGTCAACAACCCGTTGCCTTGCCCATTATGGGAATGACCATCATAACAACCGGTTCCTGTAATTCCAAATGAATATTCAACTTGCCGAGTAATACTTTCTCCTAAATTTAAAATCTCCAAATCAGAACTTATTTCAAAAGTAGCACTCAGCGTAAGATTCACCGAATCTCCACAAAAAACCGTATAGGCTGGATTGCCATAGATTGTTGCCGTTTTGGAAACCACGTTTTCAGATGATTCAGAGAAAAATACAAGCTGCTCGCCATTTTCTCCTGCACCTCCCAAGGCACACAATGTTAAAAACATTCCAGCAAAAGTCAAGAAACTCCTCTTCATAATAACTTCCCTTTAATAAAAAATTCAAAGAAAACAAATCATTAAACAAGCCGATTTCTATATTACACTACTATTTCACACCTCCATAACTTTTTTATTTTATCATATTAGCAATGCTAAAGCATTTTACTCATACATCCCCAAAATCCTTATCTAATATTTTCATTATTAACAATAATATCC
>CALGPR010000136.1 GCA_937960425.1 uncultured Lentisphaeria bacterium | reverse complement strand
TAAGATAAGGAAAAAAAATGGCTTTAACTATTGTATTATATGCAGCGGTGATTCTGGTTTCACTGTTGTTGATTGGATTAGTTTTGGTGCAGCCATCAAAGAGTGGTGGCTTAGGGGCGACCTTTGGCGGAATTGGCGAATCTGTTTTTGGCGCCCAGGCTGGAAGCCATCTGACGAAGTTAACGGTGATTATGACGACAATTTTCTTTGTGTTGACGTTGACATTGGCGGTGATGCTCAGTTATAATAAGTCGTCAGAGACGGTTTCAGATGTTACCGAGAAACTGATGGAGATGCAGAGTCAGGAGTCTGCGACAGAGGGAACGGAACAGACAACCAGCAGTGAAACGGTTCAAAATGTGCCGGAGACACCGGCTGAAACGGCTGTAAATTAAAAAAAAACGTGTTTTTTTGCATTTGAATGCTTGTTTGCAGCTTTTTTTTGTTTACAAACTGAAAAACGCGTGATATACTAAACAAGCAGATTTCCTGTCGTGAGACGGAAAATATATGGATAGAGAAAGTGCGAAAGCACTGCAATGAAATGTGGGCGCGGATAAGAAAGAATTCGTTTCCGCGGGTTGCGGTCCCAAGAAGGACTCGTATGAGCTGATCAATATGATGAGTGAGAACATACAAATAAGACTTTGAAATGGCTAAGGAAAACACAATTTTAGTAATTGACGTTGGCGGGAACAGCCTGAAAATGGCGGAGTTTCTGGTGCCAGTTTCAGGCGGCCTGGTATTAAAAGACTATGCGATTGGCGAATACGCTGACAGCCTTGGGGATACGGACTTTCTTGACCGTTTCCTGACAGCTTATCGAACGATGCTCGCGGAGCATAAATTTGTATCCAAACGTGTTCGGGTCTCTATTTCGGGCCAGCATGCTTTTTCTCGTTTGTGTAAATTGCCTGCGTTGATGGAAAAACAGCAGTCGCAGGTGCAGCAGATTATTGAATTTGAAGCAAAACAGACAGTCCCGTATCCTTTGAATGAGGTGGTGTGGGATTATCAGTTGTTACATCATGTTGTGGAATCCGGTGCCGAAGATCAGCCCCCGGAAAATGAATTGGAAGCTCTTTTCGTTGCGGTAAAATCGGATTTGATCAGCGGGATAGCTGATGTGATTCAGGATTCCGGCAAAGATATTGTTTCGATTGAAGTTGCACCGACAGCGATTTACAACGCTGCACGCGGGATTGAAGTGGGAATGAACGGTTGCGATATGTTGTTAAATATCGGTGGCCGTTGTTCAACATTAATCTTTGCTGACGGCAACCGCGTGTATATGCGGAGCATTCCGATTGCGGGTGATACGATCACTCAGCAGATTGCAAAAGAATTTGATATCAGTTTTGCAGATGCGGAAACGTTGAAACGTCGTCATTGCTTTATTGCTCTGGGGGGCGCATACGAAGAGCCGGATTCAGAAACTGCGGCGACAATTTCCAAGATTGCGCGTAACGTAATGACTCGGTTGCACGGGGAAATTAACCGCTCCATTAATCAATGGCGCCAGTCTTCAAACGGCAGTCGCCCGGTACGCATGCTTCTTTCCGGCGGCAGTTCGATTATTCCCTATGCTCCACATTTTTTCTGTGAAAAACTGAATGTTCCGGTTGAATATTTGAATGTATTCCCGGTTGTTGGCATCAGTGATGATGTCGATAAAGAAGCATTAACCCATTATGCTCCGATGTTTCCTGAATTGATTGGTTTGGGCTTGCGGGAAGTGGCTGACTGCCCGATTCAGATTACACTGATGCCGGCGGCAATTCTTCGTCATGAAGCACTGCAGAAAAAGAAGCCTTACCTTTACGTTTCGGCGGTTGTTACGATTCTGTTGCTGGTAGTCTTTATTTTCATTATTGGTGAACGTACCAATTACGATATGAAGCGTATTGAGATGACGAAGGGGAAAGTTGATGAAACACAAAACCGGGTTGATCGAGTTGGCAAAGCATTGAATGCCTTCAAGACTGCTGACGGTAATTTTAATACAGCCAAGGACATTCTCCGGAAACGGGGGCAGTGGTTTGAAATTCTCAATGCAATTCAGAAGGCGCTGCCGGATCAGATGTGGCTGACTGCAATTGTGGGAGAGCCGGAAACACAGACTGTTGCAAACGTAAGTGGAGGACCAATGATGGGGCCGGTTGAAGATAGTGGAGGCAGTGCAGCGTCTGCTGGAGATGCTGAACTTCCGGAAATTACCCAGGTAGTCATGTATGGTCACTATGTTCGTTTCGGGGATGAATTATTGGAACAGGAATTTCGCAGCCGTTTGGCAGAGTCGCCCCTTTTTGATGTTGAAAACGGGTTTACATACGATTTGATTAAGAAACAAAATGAAGATAATTTGAATATTACTTCGTTTATTTTCCGAGTAGAGTTAATCAATCCACTCCAGCAGTGAAGGTGAGAATAATGAATAAACTGATCAAAAAGAATTTTCTGTTTTTTATGTTTCTTTTCGCTTCTGGTGTGGCTTCTATCGTATTGATTGTTGTTGCATTAATGAAGCATTCTGCGTATGAAGAGAACTATGCAAATCTTGAAAATTTGAAAAACAAAATTCAGTCGCTGACGAGTCAGAAACCTTCTCCGTCGCAGCAGAATGTTGATCTTATTAATGAAGATACTGCGGAGATGCAGGCGTTGGCAAAAGAGATGGAATTACATTTCGGACATCCTTATGCTCCAGCGCTGCAGGCTTTTGTAGATGTTTTGAATGAAAATATGACAACCGCAAAACCGCCGGTGTCATCGGATGGAGATGCTGATAGTGAGACAGCAACCGAAGGCACGGGAGAGCCGATCGAGCCTTTCAAGATTACAGTTGCTGATTTAATGCGGGAATTTCGAACATTTTGGCAGGTTGAACGGGATAAAGGGAATCAACCTGTTCAGATTTTGCCGATGTTCAAAATGACGCAAGGTTGGGGGCAGGTCGATGCCAATGGAGATACGGTTAAGGTTTTCTGGGATAATGAAACTTGGGATCGCGCGCTTCAGGCTTTCGGAGATGCTGCGTCGAAAATTTCTTTTGAGGAAGTCGGACAGAAAAATATTGAAGCGATTTTCATGATGTCTATGGGAATTGCCCGTACCTTTGATAGTGGTGACAGTGGTTTTCCTTTTTTTGAAAAGGAATATCGTACGCGTCTGGCAAGTTTGTGCAATGAGAAAAATATTGGACTTTCGTCCGGTGGTGAAACTTTTAAAGTAGATGTGTATACCCCAAAAAGCCAGGGTAATGTAATGTCTATGGCACAGATGATGGCCATGGGCGTAAATGTTCGCGAGATGATGGAAAACGCGGCGGCAGGTGAAGATACGAAAAAAACCAACGAAACAGAACAGCAAGCGTACGATGCGCGTTCCTGGGAAGTTATTGGTGATATGGTAAGACGGATTGCAGACAGCGGTATTGATTCTATTGACGATTTTGCGGCGACAACGCGCGAAGGAATTGAAGATAGTGGCTATCGTTATCTGCGGTTTCAGTTTGAAGTAACCGGCCATTTGGAGAGTATTCGCAAGGTTTGCGATATCCTGAATGATGCGTGGAAAGACAACCGCGTGTATATTATTCGACTGATGAATTTGGAAAAACTTGATGACGGTGCTCAGGGGATAATCGATGCAGCTCAGAAACTTCGTGAACAGGCTTTAAATGAGGCATCGTCATCCACGGCTGGTTATGGTTATGGTTATGGATACAATGATTATTCCATGAACCGAGCCAACAACCCAGTGATGATAATGGGTAGTGGGATTGCCGTGAATCGTACTGAAGGAAATGGCAATTCAAATATTAATCCCAATTCGGTTCCCGGACAGAGGTTGAAGGCCAGATCCAGCCAGGGGAATGCTAATAGTGCAATGGCGATGATGATGGGGGGGATGAGCAGCGGAGTCGGTTCCGGTAATAGACGTCAAGGCGTACAACAGTATCTCTGGGATGAACGTGTTTCTTACTGGCAGTCTCTGTTGGAGCCGGATCATAGCGAAGATTCTATTGCCTACTATGCCCGCAAAAATTATGGGATGCCGATTATTGGTGGGAACATGCGTATGCGTGCAATGTTTGTTGTTCAGTATGTCTGTTTTGAAGACGGCGAGATGTTGAAATAAATAGTGTAGGAGATTGAATCTTGAAATTCTTGAAAAAACATTTTGAAAAGATGATACTAGCTTTATTGCTGATCATCTTCGCTGTTGCTTTGATTTATCTCTACAACATTATCGAAGCTGCCGGAAACATTACAGAAAGAGATCTGCAGATTCCTCAACCGGTCAATGACTATGAGTCGGTCAATGTTAAGGATGATGAAAATTATGCGATTACTATGTGGATGACGAAGCCGGCAATCTGGCAATTATCGGAGCCACGCAATACGTCAGATAAAATGGCGGGGGAATACAGTGATTTGTTAAAACCGCCAGTAATGGCGCGTTGCCCACATTGCCACCAGTTTATTCCTTTGGTTTTGTTTTTGAATGGTGAGAAATGTATTTTCTGCACAGAGCAGGAACCGCTTGTAAAGCCGACGCGTGATTACAGCGATCTTGACATTGCGATTGGAGCGGATACGGATGGAGATGGATTGCCGAACGCCTTTGAAATTCGCAATACCATGAATCCCAATGATTACACTGACGGGATAGCAGACTTTGATGGAGATTCATTTTCTAACAGTTACGAATACATGATGAAGACGGATATGAAAGATCCGAAGTCGCATCCGCCGTTTTGGAAGCGACTCTACGTCACTGGCATGAAGAAATCTCCGTTGGGGGTTTTTCTGGTCAGTGTGATGACAGGTGCAGAAGCAGAAGCTGAGCTTCGCGTTGGTGGTCGAACCAGCCGGTTTAAAATTGGGCAGGAACTGAGAGCCCGTGGCAAAAAATACCAGGTTTCCAGTATTGAAAGCGAAACCGATGAAATGGGGCAAGCGGTAGGCAAGGTCGTTTTGGTAAGTGAAGATGGCAGCGAGGCGATTGTCAGAGAAGGTGCTGAAGCGAGCATTGAAAGCAAGACTGAAGTGATGATTGCAGACAGCAGCAATTTAATTCCTCCTAGGGCATATAAAGTTAATGACAATATTACGTTGGGTCGTTCCCGCAGGTCGAATGTGCGTGGAGAAAAAACGGATGAAGCCACTTATGTTATCAAATCAATTGATGCGAAAAATCTTCGTGTCGTATTAGAAGATAAAGCAAATCCGCAAGACTTCATTTCTATTAGTCGTACTTGTGAGATTCCGGAGCGTTTCTGGTTGAATAATTTCCAGTATTATCAGAACCGATCCAATATGTCGATGGATCCTATGCAGCAGATGATGCGGGGGATGGGCATGGGAATGATGAGATAATCAGGTGGGTATGTGTACCGGAGTTGCGTGGGGTAGCTCTGTTACAATTAAGATAAAGTATTTATTGTCGAGAAACATTAACTATAAGGTAAAAGAGCATGAAAGGACTGGGCATATTGGGGGCACCGAGTAGATCCTGTTCGTTTTGGCTGGCGTGTTATTTGACTGCAGGCGGTTGTATTGCTGCTGAAGTGAACGCCGACATTCGTGATGTCGTCGATCAGGCTAAAGAAGCGCGAAGCCAGGAGATCGCAGCGGCGGATGAAGTTTTCGCAAAAGCGGAAGAACAGTTCAAGGCTGGTGAATATTCTAAGGCAGATGCACTGTTCCGAGAAGCTATCGGAATGATTAACGCTTTGCAGGGAGCGTTGGCAGAGCATCGTCAACAGGAGTATTTGCAACGGCAGGATGAGCTTAAGCGCGTTTGGTCGGATTCTGTTATGGAAGAAGCGAAACGGCTTGCGTCTGAAGATAAATTTGTAGAAGCGATCAATCAGGCGAATTATGCGGTATCCATCGATGACAGAAAGCGTGATAGCGTCCAGGAATTTGTGACTGAATGTCGGGCACAGCAGCAGTCGCAGGCGTTTACAGCAGCTACAACGTTAGAAGCTGCTGACCCTGCGTATGAAGCTGATCGTAAGGAAATAGATGCACTTTTCCGTCAAGCAATGACCTGTTATCAGCTTAAGCAGTATGATAAAGCACGGGAAATGTTTGAAAAGATTTATTCTTACGATCCTTATTATGCTCCTGCGATCGAAGTGATGAGCCGAATGGCGAATGAACTTTATACAGCCGGTCTCCTCCGCCATAAAGCAGAAGCCTATAATATGATGGCGATGAACAGTTGGGAATGGGTTGTTGAAACTCTTCCAGGTGCTGTTACAGCGAAAGATATGGCGGAGAAAGCGATTGTCAAAGAGGCTTCGGACGTAGCGATGATGCGACGTCTTGACAGTATCATTTTTGATAACCTCGAGTTTGATGGTGAAAGCCCCTATGCTGTTATCAGTTCACTTTCGCGTTTGAGTAAGAGTGCTGACCCGGAAGGTGTCGGTGTTGATATTGTTCCTGCATTTTCTGAGTCGCTGAATGAAGAACTGGCAAAGTTTACGATGTCAGTCCGTAATCTTTCTTTGCTGGATGCCATCCGGTATTTGTGCCATAATACAGGGTTGAAGTTTAAAATTGAAGGGGATAGCGTTGTCATTGGTGACAATATTTCTGAAATGAAAATGCAATACTTCCCGATTCGGACTTCAATTATCAATGATATTGCTGAGGCAATGACTCCGTATGGTTACGGTGGGCCGAAAAACGTTGGCATTTTTGGCGGAATTTTCGGTCCTAATCCCGATACGTTGATACGCAGTAATTATAACATGCTTGCTGGTAATAACACTGCGTTTCTGGGGTCAACCGGTAATATGGGAGGAACCCAGGGCGGAGCCATGGGTGGCATGGGCATGGGTGCTATGCGTGGCAATACCATGGGTGGCATGGGCATGGGTGCTATGCGTGGCAATACTATGGGTGGCATGGGCGGCATGGGCGGCATGGGCGGCATGACCGGCATGACCGGAATGGGTGTCGGTGCTTCGCGTGGCGGCATGGGCGGCTTGGGCGGCATGACTGGAATGGGTGGAGGTAATGGAGCTTCGTCTGGCAGTATGCCGGGCTTGGGTAATTTGACTGCTGTTTCTGGCAATACTATGGGTGGAGCTGGTGGCGGTATGGGCGGTATGAGCGGTATGACTGGAGCCGGTGGTGGCGGTGGTTATATCGGTGGTGGTCTTTTCGGTGTCGGTTTTACACGATTTAACGGTGGAGGTACCGGTTCAGATACTGGTAATTGGGGCGGTGCTGATGATGGCAGTAATTCTGGCTCTTCCTCGAGTTCCAGTACGGGATCCCGGTCTAATTCAAGTTCCCGCAGCGGGAGTTCCCGGTCGAATTATGCCCGTGAAAATGCAGTTGGTAATTTTGCTATTCCTTATGCGGATAGTGGTTCTTCCAGTAGTAGCAGTTCCAGTAAGAAGAGCAGTAGTTCTTCTTCTTCTTCTTCCTCCAGCGATAATGGTAGTGACAGTAGCAGCGATAGTGACAGCGATACTGAATCAACTTTTGAAGGCGGAGAACAGGTTTGGCGTCGTGATGTGAGTCCCGAGGCCTTACAGGCATATTTCTTGGCCCGCGGTATTGAGTTTCCTTTTGGATCTGCCATCAATTTCAGTCGCCGCACAAATGAATTGATTGTCACGAATACTGTTGAAAATCTGGCGAAAATGGACGATCTGCTGCGGCAGTTGGATGCAATTGAAATTCCAATGGTTCACATTGAAGCGAAGCTTGTTGAATTGTCACAAGACGATATTAACGAATTGGGATTTGAATGGACATTCAGTGCTGGCAACCAGGTATCCGGAGATGGAACAACATCATCTGAGAACTATTGGTCGATTCCAACCAATAATGACCCGTTACGTTATTATGGTACCGATAGCATGAGTGATACCAGTAGTTCCTATCAATTGATTAACGGATTGAAGATTTTCCCGAATTTTGGCGAGTCACTTTTTAGCAGTGAGGACAATGTTAATTTATCCCTTTCTGTGAGTGCTGTTACGCAGAACAATCGTTCTGAAATTCTTTCTTCGCCAAATCTGATGACAGTTAGTGGAGATTATGCTGCATTGGAAATTGTCAATACTGAGTATTATCCTGAAGATTGGGAAGAACCGGAAATTGACAGCGATGATGGCGGTGGAGTTGATGTGACTTTGCCTGAAGCGGATTATACCAATTATGATTTTGGTATCAAATTTTATATCAAACCGGTAGTCAATCCTGATAATTACACAATATCGCTATATTTGCGCCCGAGTGTGGTGCAATATGCTGGTGATACAACTTATCCCTATCGTATTGAGTCAGGTATCTACGTTCCTGGCGATGGGACAACAGGTACACTGCAACCGATTTATAAACGTGAGTCATATGTAACAATGCCGCGTTTTACCATTCGTGAAATGGAAGCAAACGTCCGGTTGTATGACGGAGAGACGCTTGTTCTTGGCGGCATTACGGACAATCGCACATACGAACGTTTTGACAAATGGCCGGTTTTAGGGGAAATTCCTTTACTTGGCCGTCTGTTCCAGAGTCGTTTGCACTCGGAAGAACGTCGTAATTTCTTAGTGTTTGTTACCGCCCGGTTGGTAAATTCCGATGGGATGCCGGTGCGTCGTAATGTTCAACCCGGTTTGCCGGATCTTTATCGTTAACACTTAGCAGCCGGAGGATCATATGTTTATCAAGTTGAATAAAAATTATTTGAAAATATCAGCTCTTTCCTGCTGCTGTGCAGCGTTGTTTACCCCAGCGACAGGTGAGGAAGCCGCTGATGCAGACGTGGTTCGTGATATTACAAAGAATATTGCGGTAACGACGGTTGAACGGGATCAAATGCGAGCAGAAGCAAGCAGATTTCTTGAAGAAGGTAACCTTGCTTACAGTAAAGGACGCTTTGAAGAAGCTGTTAATGCGTATTTGAGTGCGCGTGATATTTTCCAGACACTTGCTGCCAACGGCAATGAGTTTTTTACCAAAGAATTGGAAGATTGCCGCAAGCGAATCAGCGAATGTTATTACTATTGGGCCGCTACGATTGCTGACGAAGCAGAGAAGCTCTCTTCTCAAGAACGTTATGATGAAGCGATTGCCCTTTGTGAAAAGGCAAAGGAAGTGTCTCCAGCTCAGGCGGAAGTAATGGATGCGCGCATTGAAGTCATTAAGTTGCAAAAGGAAGCAACGGCTCGTCGCAATGAATTTACCCCGGAGTCCATGGGATATGATCCTAAAGCGATGGAATACTCAATCGCCGTTCTGATGAAACAGGGGGATCGTCTTTTCTATGCCGAGCAGTATGATAAAGCGCGGGACAAATATGAAGAAGTTCTTCGTTTGGATCCGACAAACAGTAATGCTGCCCATGGCGTGATTGCCTGCAGTGTGCGTTCTTCCCGTGTGGCGAAAGAACGTGCGTTGAATACTCATAACATGGCTATGGCTGGGGCTGCATGGAATATTGTGATTCCTTTGCATCCGGAAGGGGAGTTTGAGCGGACGGATTTGATCCAAACGCCGATCAGCAAATCTGTTGGTGACAATGTTGATTTGCAGACTCGTCTGGAAGAAATTATCATTCCGGAAATTAATTTTGAAGGAATTGAATTGCAGACAGCTCTTCAGGATATCATGAAAGCGAGTATCCAGAATGATCCGGCAGAGGTTGGAGTAAACATTCAGCTTTTCTTCGATCCTTATCGCTATCATCAAGAAATGTTGATGTTGGAAGCTCAAGCTCAGAATTATTTGCCCGGTATGGAAAACCGCAATACTATGTATGGTGGTGGTATGATGGGCGGTATGGGAATGGCTGGGAATCCGGTGATGCGCAATAACAATCCGATGGCGAACAATCCGGTGATGCGCAATAACAATCCGATGGCGAACAATCCGGTGATGCGAGGTAATAATAATCCTTACAGTAATAATCCGTATGCAGATCCATACGGTTACGAAATGGGTTATGATGAAATGGAAGAAATTGCCCCTCCAACGGTTAATTTACAGTTGACCAATAAGTCAGTGGGATACATCCTTGATGCCTTGTGTAAACAACTCAAATTGAAGAAGCGTGTTGAGCGCAATGCGGTTTTGATTTCTTCTTCGGATTATGCACTTGACAGTATGGAGACACAAATTTTCCCATTGGATCGAGATGTTTTGATTTCTTTAGGGGATGGTGAAGTTCCGGCTGCGCTGGGTGCATTTTTCTACGGATATGGAGTTGAGTTTCCGATGGGATCACGTATTGTTTACGATCAGCGGATCAGCCGTTTAATTGTGACCAATACTCGTGAAAATTTGGACAAACTTGAAGATATTATTTTAAATCAGTTCCAGGTACGTGAACCATTGGTTGAGATCCAAACCAAGATCTTGGAAATCACGCAAAATGACCTTCAGGAGTTGGCTTTCAACTATTCGCTTTCCAATAATCCCAATAACGACACCATGGGAACGGATGGCAAATTTGAGTTGGGGCAGGCTGCAACGGCGATGAGTAATTATGGAACGGATTCCCAAGATAATATTTTCAGCTATAATCGCAATGTAAATGGGTTTGATTTCAGTTTTTCGTTGCATGCGTTAGATCAGGCTGATTCCCAGGATATGCTTTATTCTCCGCGAGTAACGACACTAAACGGACAGCCAGTCAGCATCCGGATGGTTGAGCAAATGTATCTGGCTGATGACTACGAAGCCGGTGAATGGACTTTGGATAGCAGCGAAAGCTACGGTTCTGATAATTATCAGTACACTTATATGAGTCCATTCCCAGAATTTGATGATTATACGGAATACGGCATTACATTTGTTGTTACGCCGGAAGTGGACTTGCGCCGCCGTGAAATTTCTTTGCGGGTAAACCCGACTATTCGTACATTCCTTGGCTGGACTGTTTACAATTATGCGAATATTGATGATTCCGGTACAACGCCAAGTATCTTCAGCGACAACCAGGACTATTATAAATTTGAACGTTCTGCAATTCGTACTACTGACTCTCTGGTAACAGTTAAAGATGGAGAAACGGTTGCGATGGGCGGATTGATTACGGATCGTGTCAATTCTTTTGACGACAAGGTTCCTGTGCTGGGTGATATTCCATTGATTGGACGTGCCTTTACCTCGAAGGGAACGAAGGCAGAAAAGGCTAACTTGGTGATTTTCATTACCTGTAAGCTTGTCAATCCTGATGGTACGCGCTTTTTCCAGGATGATGTTCGTAATACCGGAGTTCCAGCGTTTGAACGCTACGAATAATTTCTGTATTACAATTAACCTCCGGGAGCTCCGGAGGTTTTTTTTTATTTATAAAAAGTTTAAAGTTAGATTTTTTATGAAAAGTTTTTTGTGTAGTTAAAACAGCTATGCGAAAGTAAATCAACCCAAACAGGTAAGAGAAGCGGCGAAACAATTAAAAGCTTCCGTGTTCGAGGTTTTCAGGATATTAGACGGAACATATTAACTCTGATGTTGAACTGTAAAAAACGGTTTGAATTTTGCGACTACCTTGGCCACTGCGGGGCATGAATGGAAAAAGGCTTCTTTTTATCATGGAACAACTGGCCGTCTTATTCCGGTTGAGACGGGCATGAATGGAAAAAGGCTTCTTTTTATCGCTTTTTCTGATTGAAAAGACGTTTGCCAAGTTCAAACAATTTTAGCAGTTCCAAATCTGAGACGATCATTTTTCGTTTTATGTTCCGAAGAACCCTGTTCCTGGAAAGTGTTCAGTCGTTTCGTTGCTTTTTTTGATCGCTTAACTGATTGGCTTTTGCATAACCTCTTTGGCTGCGCAAAACTTTTTTCCGATCTGTTCGTAAGTTTTCCGCATTTAATCCGTTTTTATGCGCGGATTTTACCGGACATTTACGCAATCGACCGACCGTAAAGTCGGGTATCTCAGGGATCACGCATAGCTTTTTCATGTACGGTGCTGTCGACATTTATACGGGGAAGTTCCGATTTTTTGATGAGCCCTCCACATAGTTCCGTTTTCAGACGTTCGTTAGACATTTTCGTCGCTCCGTGACAAGTTTTGGGTGTCAGCGCAACATTGTCGACGGGTCACTCGGATATTCATTTAAAATAAATTCCACCGAAAAAAATGCTTCCAGCAAAGATTTTCAAGCGATTCATTAAGAACAGCTTTGTCGCTCACGCTGCTGACGTATTTGAGATCATGCATCGCTACCATCAAACGAACTGGGCGAGAGGGACGACCGTTATTTGCGCAAAAGCTTGCCGCCAAGTCGTTTTCAAAACTTTGTCAGTCAATTTCAGCGGCAACTTTTACCATTACATGACGGGTGGGATAATATCACACAACAAAGGCTTGAACAAATCGCTTTGCGTCGTGCCCTCACTCACCCGAGCACAAGACGGCGTTTGCACTGGCCGAACTTTCCCTCAGTTGCATTTCGCGCGGAATTATCGGTCAGTTGCTGTTTCAAAATATCAAAATCAACCACTT
>CALGPR010000135.1 GCA_937960425.1 uncultured Lentisphaeria bacterium | reverse complement strand
GTCACAAGAAAAATGATTGCCCATGTCTGTTGGGGGGAAATATCGACTCAGGCAATTGCTCATTCAGGTAATCAATAAAACAAATACAAAGAACTTTTTCCATTTTTTTATTCAAATTCACTTTGCATGAATTCCGCGAGAGCCGTTTCCCAGTGAGGCATGGGGGAAAAGTGATTTAACCGAAGCATTCGTTTTTCCAAACGAGAATTGGCCGGCCGTGGTGCAGGACGAGGAAATTCATCTGTTCGGCAGGGAACAACCGTTTGTTTTTTGCCGGCAAGCCGGAAGATTTCCTGCGCAAAATCATACCACGATGCTTCCCCTTCACAAGTTAGATGGTACGTCCCAACCAATTCCGGGCGATACAGCAGCTCTCGGATTTTTCGCGCAACTGCTGTCGTCGAAGTCGGATTGCCGATCTGATCATTCACAACTTTTAACACCGGCCGCGTTCCATCGGCAAGCGCCATCATCGTATGAACAAAGCTTGGGCCTCCTGCTCCATATAACCAGGAAATGCGACAAATTAAGTGATTCGGACAATGAGTACGTATCAATTCTTCGCCGGCAAATTTACTTTTGCCATATACTGTTGCTCCGCCATTGGGTTTGTCAAACTCAGTGTACGGACGATTTGCCTGCCCATCAAAAACATAATCGGTTGACATTGCTATCAGGCGAACAGTATGCCGGAAACAGGCTGAAGCTACGTTGGCTGAACCTACCGCATTGAGTCGGTATGCCAAGTCAATTTCACTTTCGCATTTGTCCACCGCCGTCATCGCCGCGCAATGAATTACCACGTCAGGAGAGGTTTCCTGTAAAAAACGATCAAAACCAGCTGCGTCAGTAATGTCACAGTCTGGAAGGTCTGCAATAATCAGTTCTTCTTCTTTCAGCTCTTTCTGCAAGGTTCTGCCGAGCATTCCCCGACCGCCGGTAATCACAATTTTCATGCCAGGTACTCCGGTTTTGTGATATCAAAAACTTCTGCGTCTTTCAACAAAGGATTGCGAGTATCTTTGGGCGAAAGAATAAAGCTGTCAACTTTTACGCGCCAGTCTATTCCTAACGTGGGATCATCAAAAGCAATCCCCCGTTCATGGCTGGGCATGTAATGGTTGTCACACTTATAGGCAAAAAGAACTTCTTCGGAGAGCACGACAAAACCGTGCGCAAAACCCCGCGGTACAAAAAGTTGGCGTTTGTTTTCCCCGGACAACTCAACAGCAACATGCCTGCCAAAGGTCGGCGAGCCCTTCCGGATGTCAAGAGCGACATCAAGCACTGCCCCCTGAATTACCCGAACCAGTTTTGCTTGCGTGTATGGGGCTGCCTGAAAATGCAGTCCGCGTAACACACCAAATCGGGATAATGACTCATTGTCCTGAATGAAACGGGCAGTAATTCCCTGTTCAGCATATTTTGCTTCATTCCAGGATTCAAAAAAATACCCGCGCGCATCTCCGAAGAGTTTCGGTTCCACAATCAGCACTTCCGGTATCTCTGTTGGAAAAACATTCATTTGCGGCTTCCTCTCACCATCCGGGCAATATACTGCCCGTACTCTGTCTTCATCATATCACTGATTGTTTCCAGGATTTCTTCTCGGCTCAGCCACCCGTTGTCAAACGCGATTTCCTCCAGGCAGGCAACCTGTAATCCCTGCCTGGTTTCAATTGCACGAATAAAATTTCCCGCATCCAGCATACTTTCGTGTGTTCCGGTATCCAGCCAGGCGTATCCTCTGCCGAGGCGTTCAACATGCAAAGCGCCTCGTTTCAGATATTCATTATTAACGGAAGTAATTTCCAGTTCGCCCCGTGCTGACGGTTTAATAGATTCTGCAATGGATATCACGTCGTTATCATAAAAATACAAACCAGTTACAGCGTAGTTGGACTTGGGATGAACGGGCTTTTCTTCGATGGAAAGCGCGCGGAAGTTTTCGTCAAATTCCACGACACCAAACCGTTCCGGGTCACTGACCCAGTATCCGAACACGGTCGCCCCATGTTGGCGCGATGCAGCAGTTCGGGTCATTTCTTTCAAGTGCGCTCCGTAAAAAATATTGTCGCCCAAGACCAATGCGACTGAATCACTGCCGATAAAATCCCTGCCAATTAAAAAAGCCTGGGCCAGTCCTTCGGGTTTCGGCTGGATGGCATAGGAAAACTGTACTCCATAACGTCGGCCGTCCCCGAGCAATCGTTGAAAGGAGGCCTGATCCTCCGGCGTCGTAATTACCAGAATATCACGGATGCCGGCAAGCATCAGAACAGAAATCGGGTAATAAATCATTGGCTTGTCATAGACGGCAAGGAGTTGTTTGGAGACGCCGCGGGTAATAGGATGCAACCGGGTGCCGGCACCGCCGGCAAGTACAATCCCTTTCATTTGCTCCCTCCTATGCCTAGTCGTTCCATTTTGTATGCCCCGGAAAGGACGCGAGCGCACCAGCCATCTTTGTTGGCAAGATACCACTCAACGGTTTTCCTGATGCCGCTGTCGAACGTTTCCCGAGGCCGCCAGCCAAGTTCTCTGGAAATTTTTTCTGCATCAATGGCATACCGCATGTCATGTCCCGGCCGATCCTGAACGTAAACGATCTGCTCACGGTACGATTTCCCATCTGGGCGCGGCTTGAGCTCATCCAGCAGAGAACAAATTGTTTCCACAACATCGATATTCCGTTTTTCATTATGTCCGCCGATATTATACGTTTCGCCGGGGATTCCCCGCGTCGCGACGAGATACAGAGCGCGGGCATGGTCTTCGACATAGAGCCAGTCGCGAATCTGCTGCCCTTTCCCATAGACCGGTAACTCTTTGCCGTCAATGGCATGCAGAATCATCAACGGAATCAGCTTTTCCGGGAAATGATATGGTCCATAATTATTGGAGCAATTTGTCACGATTGTTGGCAACCCGTAAGTCCGTTTCCATGCCCGGACCAGATGATCGCTCGCGGCTTTACTGGCTGAATAAGGAGATGATGGGGCATAAGGGGTAGTTTCGCGGAAGAAATCTTCAGGGCCGCCCAGATCGCCGTACACTTCGTCGGTTGAGATATGGTGAAAATGGAATTTTTTCTTTTCTTCTTCGGCAAGCGCCGCGAAATATTTTCGTGCCGCCTCCAGCAAGGTAAAGGTCCCTGTAATATTGGTTTGGATAAAATCGCCGGGGCCATCAATGGAGCGGTCAACGTGAGACTCTGCAGCCAGGTGCATGACATGAGTCGGGCGGAAGTTGGCAAAGATCCGATCCATTTCCTGGCGATTGCAGATATCAACCTGTTCAAAATGGAACTGGGGATTGGCAGAGACAGGCAGGAGTGATTCAAGGTTACCTGCATAAGTCAATTTATCTACGACACAGACGCTGTCCGGCGTTTCCGTAATGATGTGCCGAACTACAGCCGATCCGATAAAGCCGGCCCCGCCGGTCACAAGAATGCGATTCATATTCTTTCGTCCCTGATTGAATGATACTCCCTTATACAATACTTCTTCTTCACTGTTTTACAAAGTTTCTACCCGGAAAATTTGGTTCATCACGTCCTTGGCAACGACGAGGAATCCCACTCTGCCAGCAATATCTACCATCATTTATGTCTGCGGCGGCATGCGTGAAGCTTAGGCTGTTGGATTGCCCGTTGGGATTTCTCTGATTGCTTAAGTGCTACCTGTGTATTTTTTGTATATTGGGAACTGAAGTACCAAGAGGAACTGTGTTCAGAAACTCTTGAGCTTTTTATTTCATACGCCAGGGCTTATATTTGAAGAGCAGGGCGCCAATAATACAGCATAAGGAAATCCCAAAGATCCATATTGCGGTTCCTTGCCAGGAGATAAAAATTTTCTTGATTCCCTGTTCAAGCCGTTGGGAGTGGGTCGCTGTTTTTCTATGGCGGATTGCCGTATAGTAATCATCCCGTTCTGCCACATCAAAGGAGTCAAGGCCCTCTGGAATTTTAAAGGTTTCCTCTGGAATGTTACCTGGGAACGTTACCTGATCTACGTACCATTCTCCATTGATTGAAAGAGGATATTTTTTACGGTCAAACCCGGCAATGTCAAGTTGGTAACTGTAAACAAAGCCGTCTTTTTTCCCGATATACCATTTGAAGCAACTGCCCGGAGGTGGCATGTTCGCGCGTTCTGCCTCAGAGACTGCGTCCGGGTTAAAGCCGAATTGCCGCAGGACGTCTTCTTCAGTCTTCGCTACACTCATTGTGACAACACGGCAGGGAATCTTATTGTATTCTTCATCCGGAGCCTCCGCGAAGAGAACGCCGGGAAGTTCCGCCAACTCACGAATCGCTGGAAAAACGCCGTTAAACGCGATCAAGGAGCCGCCGGTTAACATCATAACGGCAGTTAAATTTTCCCCCTTCAGATTTAACACAATGTGATTGGCAAAATTATTATATCGCACAGTCCGATAGATCCCATCTTCAACATATACGGTATACCCCAGGCTTTTATCGCCTTTGATCGGAACTAATTCTAATTTCTCCTGATACCCGTTTTCTCCTTTCGGCTGGTACCACAGGGTAAGATCCGTATCTTTCCGCATTTCAGGAGACAGCCTGGCCTTGAACGGTTTCTTCAGCATGGATTCCACACTGTTTATGACAAAATCCTTCGGAGATTCCGCTTTTATTTCTCCGGAAAAGATGGAGGATAACAGAGAAATTGTCAAGGCAAAGATTACTGTTTTTTTCATGGACTTGTTCTCCTTTTCTACCTCAAAGGACTTGGCAAGTCCTTTGAGGTTCCTTTTTTCCGTAGTTTTTCCCAACGAGAAAAACTTAGAAACTATTTTTCAGTTATGCAAAGGAAACCCAGTCTCTCTTTGCAAACGCATCAGGAACTCTATTTATGGCAGAAAACTATTTTCCCAGTCCGATTTCTTTATAAATGTCGCGTAATTGCTCTTGACGCAAAATTGTCGTGATTTTCCCTTTGGGAACTTCAAACAGATCCTCGGGAAATGTCGGATTAAAATCAAGCTCCATATGATCCCATGAGGTATTTCCCAGGCGTTTGCCGGAATGATTATAAGTCGCAATATTATAGACAAAATCATTGGATTTTAAAATATCAAAAGTAATCATACTGGGTACTGCGTTCAGGTATTTATCTTTGTTTTTCAGGATTTCTTCTTCACTCTTTCCCAACAATGTGGCCAAGCTTTTATCATCCATCGGCAAAGTCATGGTGATTTTGCAACAATCTTTATCTTTGTATTTGGCATCTTCCATTTTATATTGGCAGCTGACCTTCTGGCTTATCGTGTCTAACTGGTCAACAATACTTTTAATCGGATCAATCTGCGAGATTACTTTTTCCTGATTGACCATGAATTGAAAAATTTTGTCCTTATGAAGCATGTACACCTCATCTCCGCGAATGAGATAGGAGAATGTCAACCCGCCGTCTTTCGCATACGTATCCATTCTCACGAAAACTTCACCATCATTTCCCGTTGTACGATATAATTGTACGCGAGGATTCTCGGTTTTGGGATAGAATGAAACTGCTTTCAGGTTGCATGTTGCAGAAAATTTCAAATCATGGGAAAGCTTTTCCTGAATTTCCTGGGGATTCTGTTCGTCACCTGTAACATTCAAAACCAAAGAAAAAATACAAATGAGCGCTAAAAAATAAGACCGGATAAATGACATTTTTGACTCCTTTAAGTTGTTTGCTGACGTCCAGTTATATTGGGGAGATTATCCCCCTTTCTATTGCAAATGAAAATAGATTACACCCCTCAGCGGGAAATACAGCTTTTTTAGTTGCGCATAATGCAGCTGAGATTGATTACAAGGCAAACACATGTGTCGGAGGAGAACAACGCAGGTGACTCTATTGCAGTAGATTTAATCGCTGAAAATTGAGCAGATTTGCCTGTTGAGTCGGCGTCCTGTCCCGAAGCTGCAGCAGGTCCTAACATCGTGAACCCGATAACTGCTCCAACCGCAATCACGTTCCCTTTTTTCGTGACAAAATTATTTCGTGCAGGATTGGATATGCCAGATAGCAACTCTTTTTCTACGTTCATGGAACTTACCTTTCCCTTTTGTGATATCAGTAATGCTGGATTCTCTTGAGAAAAACTCATTTTTTCCGTAAACTTTTTATTCGTTCAAGAACTCAGATTGAAATGAGCTTCTTTTTCCTGAGGAAGCGATGCCCATTAAGGATACACATCCTCCCATGAATAGTTAATGGGAAAAAGACTTTTTTGCTATTAGTGAAACCTTTATTGTTGAAATTAAAGTCCTGTTTTCAAGCCATTCTTTACGCAATATTGCTG
>CALGPR010000134.1 GCA_937960425.1 uncultured Lentisphaeria bacterium | reverse complement strand
CCGGGGAGCAGGATGCGCAAAAAAAGCACAAATCCGTCTTGTAAAAATACTATATGCAGTTACCTTTAAAGGAAAGGGAAACTCCAGAAAGAGAAATCCGGATGGGAAAAAAAGCCTTGCTCAAGTGTTCCGGCTCCTCATCAATCCGGGAACGGCTGTCGTGAAATCATCTTTCTTCCGATTCAGATTCTGCTCTTTTGAAGTTTTGCCTGCAATGGAGAATAAATATAGTTTCATTCTTGGAAAAACCAATTCACAGGAGAAAAATAATGAGTGAATTCGATCAGAAAGTATGTGACCGGTTGAATGAATTGCGCAGCGCACTTCAGGCCGATGGGGGAGATTTGGAAATTGTCGCGATAGACGGCAAAACAATTCAGCTGCGCCTCCAGGGGGCTTGTGGCTGTTGCCCCCATGCCACGATGACCATCAAGAATGGTCTGGAACGGATTTTGCGAGAAGAGATTGACCCGGAAATTATTATCGAGCGCGTTCTCTGATTGGTCGTTTTTTTAAAGAAAGGCTTTGGTTATGGCGGGAAATTTCGATAATTTTCTTTTACGCGGAGTGCTGAAAAGTCGGGCAATACGGTTTATGTTTGTTGGGACAACTGCACTTGCGGAGAAAGGAATCAAAGCCCATGACGCGGATCCGGCTGCCGGGGAGATTTTTGCTGACGCTTTGACCGCTGCGGCACTGTTTTCCCCGCTGTTGGATGAGGGCGAATTGTATTCCATGCGTTGGACTTATCCGGGGCCGGCAGGGATGATTTTTGCCGATGTTGATGCGAAATGCCATGTTCGTGGGATTCCTTCCGAGCCGCATTTGCTTTGTCAAGTGTCGCCGCCGCTATCCGAAGACCTTATTTTTGGGCATGAACCGGGGAAAATTGCTGTCACGAAATCTTGTCAGGGGAAAATCCTGAATTCAGGAGAGACGACGGCTCCGTTGGCTATGCCGTCCCGGGATGCCGGCTTTTTTCTTTCAACAAGCGATCAGGTGGAAAGTGAGCTGCGGACTTTTTTCCGTTTTACTGCTGATCCTGAACATCCGGTGCACAGTGCGTTTGGGATTATGATACAGGCTTTGCCTGGCTGTAATCTGGAGCAGTTTGACCCTTGCCGCCGGCTGCTGCATGGGGATGAGGTAACGGAATTGTTCAGTTTTGCGCGTGGCGCAGATTCTCCGGAAAGATTGCTCCAAAGGGTTCTGGAAACAATTCTCTTAAGTGCTGTATCGGAGGATGATTTTGCTCCTACTCGTGGTCCGGAGCCGGTTTTTTCCTGTCGTTGCAGCCGGGAAAAGATGCGCGAGGCATTGACTGTGCTGGGCAGAGAAGAATTGAAGCGATTGTTGGAAGAACAGCAGACTGCAAAGATTGCCTGTCGCTTTTGTAAAGCTGAATATCAGTTCAGCCATGACGATTTTAAAGATTTTTTAGAGTCCTGATACGAACAAATTTCTGAAATAACTGTCTAAACTGATGTGCGAACTATGACGGAAAAAAAAGAGCAACGTACAGATGAAGAATTGATTGCCGAATTTAAGGCTGGTAATACGGCGGCGTTTGATGAGATTGTCGAACGCTTCGGCCCGAGGCTTTATCAGACGGCGTATGCATTGTTGTCCAGTCACCACGACGCGGAAGAAGTGGTTCAGGACACATTTGTCCGTGCATTTCGCGCGTTGCCGAAATTTCGCGGTGATTCAAGTTTGTCGACGTGGCTTCAGCGAATTGCGACCAATTTGTCACGCAATAAATACCACTGGAATCGCCGGCGCGGAGCAGAAGTGAATATGAGTCTGACCCGCGATGCCGAGGAGCATGGCGAAGAACCGGATGGCGAAGAGATTTCGTTGCCGGATGAACGGCATGTTCCCGACCGGGAATTGAGCACTGCGGAGTTGGAAAAGACAGTTAAGGCTGGTTTTGATGCTTTGCCTGAATCGGTTCGCGAAACAATGGTGTTGCGTCATGTTCGCGAATGCTCGTATGAAGAGATCGCTGCAATTTTGAATTGTAAGGTTGGAACGGTCAAGTCCAGAATCGCCCGCGGTCGGGAGCTTCTGATGAATTTTCTGAAACGCAATGAAGTTGTGTAACGTAGGTGAAAGAAGGATTGACAGTATGAACAAAGATGGTGCAGCGAGCTTTTCCTGCCCGGACTGGGTAGAATTGAGCGAAGCATTTGATTCGGGAGAAGAGATTCCGGCAGCATTGCAGAAGCATCTGGAAGAATGTCCGGAGTGTGCCAGAGCTTGGCAGACAATGGTTAAGACGCGTGCTTATCTTTGTGCCTGTGCAGAAGACGCGATGCGCGTTTATGATCCAGAAGCCATGAAGCAGAATATTTATCGCAAATTGGCCAGGCCGCGGGTAATTCGTTTCGATCGGCTTCAGAAAGTAGGTTCTCTTGCGGCGATGTTTCTTGCGGGTATGTTTACCTTTTACCTCTTTTTTACGGGGGATTCTTCTGAAAAAGCGCTGCCGCAGTTTATTCATGAACCTGCTTCACAACAAACTATTGCCGCGGGTAATTCTGCAGAGCCAGTAGTTGATCGAGAAACGTTTCTGCGCAATCTTGTTGCTGCCTATCCCTATTATTCCGTAAATGAAAATGAGCAGGGGTATGATCCGAAGAACTCCTATCCACTGCCATTAGCGAATCTGGTTAATGTTGATTTACGGAAATCTACTTCGCCGACATTTCAGGCTGTCCGCAATGAGGTAGCATCCAATCAGGAACGTGCTGTTGCTATTGCCGATACGGTGCAGCATGTCTGGGTAGTTCCGGATTTGCAGAAAGGGATCCAGGAGGTTCAAGCGTTGCTTGAGGAGCTTGGTGTTCGCGGGGATATTACTCAGGAAACGGAAAATTCCTGTGACTTGACTGTGCAGTTAAATAAGATGCAACTGGTGCAACTGGTTCGTTCGTTTGCGGAAGACAAGGGCGAACTAGTATCGAATGCGGCGCCTCAACCGGAACAGAAACTTTTTGCTGGAGTCGGGGAAACGATGGTGACGTATCACATCAAATTATTGAAAAATTGACATTGATATATGAGTCGTAAACGCTTTTCAGGCGGAGAAGAGAAAAACTCTTTCTCCGCTTTCTCTGTTTCTGATTACCGTAAAAAGGTAAGTTGGCCGGGGAGTACGCAGCTTTCTCCGGTTCCGGCTGTTCTGGTCGCGATGAAGGGAGGAAGATGGGGAAAGAACGTTTTGACGGTAGCATGGACAGGTGTTGCCTGCAGCCGGCCGCCGATGTTGACGATTGCGGTCAGGCCGGAACGGTATAGTTACGATTTGTTGAAGGAGGCAGGGTGTTTTTCAGTTAATCTGCCTACTGTGGCAATGGCGAAAGCGGTTGATTATTGCGGGGTAATTTCCGGCAGGGAAAGGGATAAATTTGCTGACTGTAAATTTACCGAGGAACCCTGTTATACTGTTGATGCTCCAATGATTGCGGAAAGTCCTCTGGTACTTGAGTGTAGCGTTCACGAAATTCTTGAATTGGGGTCTCATCATCTTTTTGTGGCAAAGATCGAACAGGTTTGTGCTGCCGAATGCCTTTTGGATGTGGACGGGCGGTTGGCGTTGGAGCAAGCTGGCTTGCTTTGCTATTTGCACGGGCATTACTTTGAGGTAGGTAAAGCCATTGGGCACTTTGGGTTTTCTGTGCGCAAAAAGAAAGGGACGCCGGTGCGGTTGGGCAGGGGGCAAAAAAAGAAAATCGAAACCAGAAGTTAGGCTGGTAATTTTGTAAAATTGAGTTATAGTATAAAATACATTCCTTGACAATTGAATTGGTTTTCCATGCAAGCGGAGAGATGGCTGAGTGGTCGAAGGCGACGGTCTCGAAAATCGTTGTACGGTTCTACTGTACCGAGGGTTCGAATCCCTCTCTCTCCGCCATTTTCTCTCTGAGTTTTTTCCTCGCAGCTCTTTCAAGTAGTTTCAATATTATCAATCGTATATGTTAAAATGCATGTAAAAAAGCTGATTGAAAAATCATTGCGGGAATTAGTTTCTATTGAAATTATTCCTGTATTTTTTTGCTGATTTGCTATTCATTTTCTATATATTGCTGCGTTTATTAGAAAGGACGCTTGAGAAGCATGAATTTGCGAGTCCTTTTGATTTTATACAAGTTTCTTGTAACAGTATAGGGCTACTATATCTTCTGTTGCTGTTCGCTTGCTTGAAAGTTGTTCTATAATCAGCAAAGTCGATTGTGTTTATATTTTAAAACGTCAAAGGATACTACTATTTAAGCTCATAATAAAAATCTCCATTCTTTTTACAAGATGGAGATTTGTCAATACATGAATAAATAAAAAAAAGGAACTAATTTTTTTTCATTGTAGCAATAATACGTTTTTCTAAACGTCTATTGATAGTTGCAGC
>CALGPR010000133.1 GCA_937960425.1 uncultured Lentisphaeria bacterium | reverse complement strand
GCTTTGACGTTGCTGGCAGAACATCCAGAGGTATTTGAAAGTCGAAAAAGTTCTTGGATTTTAACCCCGCATCCGGGTGAAATGGTTCGGTTGCAAAATGCCTTCGGATTAAATCGTAATCGTTCCCGTGTGCTTCAAGCTCAGGATCTGGCTCGTGCGAGCGGATGTATTGTTGTCTTGAAAGGGGCAAGGACTGTAACAGCTTCGCCGGACAATCGTGTTATTGTTAATTTGTCCGGTTGTCCGGCTCTGGCTACGGCGGGAAGTGGCGATGTTTTGACCGGGGTGATAGGCGCGTGTATTGCTAACAGCCAGCAGGATATTTTTGAAGCAGTTGCTCTTGGTGTTTTTCTGCATGGATATGCGGGTGAAATTCTTCGCCCTATGGGATCACGGGGTGTTGTCGGAGATGATTTGCCTTCGGCCGTTGCCCGCGCAATTCATGAAATTTCTCCATTGGCATGATCCTGACAAAAGATGCCAGGAAATATTTTGAGAGCCAGATCAAGCAAGTGAAGAAAGAGTGGTTTTCAGCTGTTTTTCAGCGGAGATGAGCCGTTTTCGCATTACATCTCGAATTTTTCCCGCTCTGTCAGCAAAGGCGTTATCATGGAGATACCCATGGAGATACCGAGCTGTTTCCCGGGTCAAAACAGGAAAATTGATGTCATTGACAGTGCCTGCTGTTGGCAGATCAAAAAGATCCAGATAGCTGTTGATTTTACTTCCGCCTGCTATTCCAATGCCTGGAACCAGGCGATTCAAGCCGAGAATCAATAAATGCAATCGACTGCTGACAACAAGGCTGCAATGCCCAACTTCAGCTTGTACTTCTTCTGGTTCCGCAAAATCGGTTAAAAGAGTTCGTTCCGGGTGACGGAGACGGCTTTGGAGTTCTTTGAGCATCATATAATCCGTTTGAAGATCCATCGGAATCAAGACGGGCAGAATATCTTTTTTTTCCGTCAGTGTATCGATCCAATCACAAAATTGTGCAGTTTGCCGAATTGGATTCAGTGCAGAAAGGCAAATAGCGATCCGCTTGCTGCAGCTCTGAAATTGCTGTAATTGTCCAGATCCCCATGGTAAAGCATCGAAAGGTACTTCGCGTTGGAGAATGGCGGAGTCTGCTCCGATGATGGCCTCAGGAAAAGAAGCGCACTCCCGGAGCCGTCGAAGCGACCGTTCATCGCGCAGGACAATCAATCTGCAGTAGGAAAGTTCTTCTGCAATCATGGTTTCCATTTGCGCTGTAAGACGTTTGTCCCAGTGTGATTTCAGGTCAAAAGAAAAAACATTACGAACTATCGAGGCTAATTTCGCTTTGCTGGGGCCGATGGAATAGAGTGCGGGGTTGAATTTGTCATTCATTCCAACATTCCAGACGATGGTCTTAAGTCCTTTTTCCCGTGCGGCGGCAAGGAGTTTACAACACGTTACAGGATAATCAGAGAGCCCGGTTTCGCCCGCCCAGACAAAGATGTCGCAATCGTTGAGCTTTTCCACAAGGTGTTCAGCTGGATACTCGGGATCAAAACCATAAAGAGGAATAGAGGATATTCCGAATTTGGCTGCAGTTGCTTCCGGGGCCCCGGTGCAAACAACAATTTCTGAATCAGGAACATTTTTCTGAAAAATTCTGATGACAGAAGCAAGAATTGCTTCATCTCCGATATTGCCGCACCCAAATGGGACGCCGCCAATTACGATCCGCATACCGCAAAACTCCATTTTATTGTGTGGTGCTGATCTTATTATAAGCTTTTTTTTCCGAAAAACAAGCTCGAACAGGCAATCTAAAAAAGAAAGTTACCCGACAAATTGCCTTCTTCGCGAAAAAGCG
>CALGPR010000132.1 GCA_937960425.1 uncultured Lentisphaeria bacterium | reverse complement strand
ATGTTGCTCCAGATGTTCAGACCTTTGGGGATTTTATCCATGATGGAGAAAGTTATCCGGCAATTTATACACGCAAAGTCGGGCGAGGGGAAGTAATTTATTTTGCCGGACATCTCGGCGACCAATATTTTTATGATACCCACAGCGGAGAAAATCCACTGCTCCCAGGGCAAAAATGGACAGATTTGCGAAAACCTCATTACCAGACCTTTATCAACAAATTGGTGGCAATGAATCAACACAAGCCGGCAGTGAAGCAGGAAAATCTTCCGCCAGGAATTTTACTGGAGGTTTTTGATCATGATTTCGCGGGGATCAGAGGGAAGGTTGTAACCCTTTTGAATTTGCAGGGAATGCAGTTCCAGAGTGGGCTGTTGCCGGCATGGAAGTATCATTTTCCTTCTATCCACCTTGCTTCTCCAATCCGTCTGAGTGTACCATTGGAAAATGTCCGAAAAGTCTATCTGCTTTCTCCCGATTATCCAGCCACAGTAGAATTGCCTCTGTATTATGATGCAGATGGATACGCGACTACCGAAATTTCCAGGCTGGATCGGTTGGCAGCAATTTATTTCTGTCAGGAAGGTGAAGCGGCCTTCACTCAGTTGCCGGGAGGAATTGTTCACGAAATTCCTGAGGCGAAAAAATTAGCCAGCAACATTCATCCGGCTTTAGCTGCTCCTTATGAGCCGGACGCCGTTACCGTTTTTGCTGATACTGATGCTTTTTCCGGTGGAACTGTGATCAGTGCCGGATTGAAAGAAGAGCCTGCACGGGTGATTTATGGGGCAGACAGCGACTGTGCTGAAATGAAAATTTCAATAACTCTTGATCGCGAAATAGAACATCCTGTTTTGGAACTCGGAGGCATGGATGACAATTTGAAGGATACGCGGGCAGAATACCTTATAACTTTGGGAGGTAAGGAAATTTACCGCGGCACTTCCACATTCCCGGATGACGAATGGAAGGTGGAATCCTACGAACTTCCGATGGATCGGCTTTCGCCGGGAACCTATGAAATCGTTATCCAGATGACGGCTCCAGGCGTTCTTGGTGGAAAGCCGTGGCTGGCAATTGCATTCGCAAGATTGAAAGAGAAAGAAGGGGAATGAAAATCATGAAAAGAATGAAAAAACAAACTGGCTTTTGCCGTATTTCAGCACTAACTATGGCCGCAGGTTCGTTACTGGCATTGAATTTTTGTGCCTGCCAGTCGGTAACCATTGCCCCGGCAGAAAAACAAAATAATCTGGTTTCTGTATTGCCAGTTCAGGAAGGGGAGGAGACAGGGAAATATTCCTTTACAACAGCAGAGAACGGATGGGTTTATATTAATTTTACGGCGTCAGACCCGACGTCCGGGAAATTGGAGGTAACTCTGGATGAGGAAACGGTCCAGCTCGAAACAATGCGATATTTGTCTGCAGGTGAACATATATTGGTTCTGCCGGACTGTGCGGATGGATTGCTGACGGTAAAACGTATTCCGTCAATTTATGTTTTTGCTGCAGGAATTTCTTTTATGCCGGAAGTGAATGGGTATTATGATTATTTGACGTTACAGGAACGGTATTTGGCGTCAACAAACCTTCTGCATCCCGGAAACATGACGACTGAGGCGATTCACGACTATCTGAGCGAGGGCCGTAAACTACTCGACAATGTCCATGCTGCAGCAGTAGTAGAAGGGGACATTCCCCGCTTTCACGAGGTAATTGCCAATTCCCGGGCAATGCAGCACGATGAATATGCCGGATTTACTGTTGATGAATTCAATTTTACCAATGACGACGAATTGAAGGCTTACCCGGAGGCGTTGGCAACATTGCCGGATTTGAAG
>CALGPR010000131.1 GCA_937960425.1 uncultured Lentisphaeria bacterium | reverse complement strand
TTCCCGGACATTTCTGCAGCAGCCAGCCAATAACACCAGTTCTGAAGGCTTTTTAGGCCCGATAAAAAACAAGATGTTTTCAGGAACTTTCCCCTTCTTAAACCGCCGGGACAACCCGAAAGCGAAAAGGCAATTGCTTCATTCAACAACGATCTTCCCGTTTTGCCAACGCAATGTCAAATCACAATAACTATTAGGACGCATATCAATCCGCACCGTATTTTCTCCATTTTCACCATAATAAATGTGTAATACTTCAGAATCGGTATGGGAATGGAGTCGTATTCCGGCAAAGTCATCGGCAACTTTCAATCGCTCAATATAGGCGCCTTTTTCCGTGTGCAGCAAAGCAAACGGCAATACAGAAAGCGTCGCCATTGCAGCTGGATACACCGGCAGCAATACTTTGGCCGCAGGGGTTTTTATCCACGCATAAATTGTCTCTCTTTCTGTTGTCCAGTCCGTATTCAGCAAATGAATTTCCCCACAACCTCCCTCTTCTTCGCGAATCAGAGTATAAAAAAGATCCTGGTTACTGGATTCTACCTGCCAGGGATCGCGCAATTTTATTTCTTTTGCAAGTTTCGCCAGAAGACGAGCAGACAGCCCCTGCAATTGCTCATGTCCGGCATACGCATAACAGGTCAGCAAATAAACACAACCTTTGCCGACAGAATGGCGCACCACCAGAGGCAATCCGTTATCAGCATCCCATAAAACGACCTCTGCGCCAGCAAGTTCAACATCCGCCAGCCAGCAAGGGCCATCCTCCGTAATGGAGACCGAAGGCATTGCCGACAATGATACTTCCGGATACAGCCCCCGTTCAGGCCCATTCCAAGTTCCACTGAAAATTTTTTCTGAACGTCCATTGATCCGAACACCGCAGAGCTCAGAAAGGTCACCGTCTCGAAACAGTCCAAGGTCTTCCATTTCCCGCATAAAACGCCGTCCAGTCCACGTTGAAAATTCAGGCAACCCAATCAACAACGTTCCCCCGCTCGCTACATACGCATATAATTTGGCATAATTGGACTCTTCCATTGTATTCCAGCCAAAGGAAACAAGAAGATCATAGCCATTCAAATATGCTTGGGGTGCTTCCACAGGCACCTGGTCAAAGTCTCCATAAGGATTCCCGGAAAAAAAGAACCGCCGTCGGGAAAAATCCTGCCGTAATGGGTGGCTGGATGCTCCAGGCATCAGCACATCGAGCACCTGACGGTATTTTTCACACTGGTTGTGCCCCCATTCCGGAGCATTGTTGCCGAAATATCCCCAGACGCTGTACGAAGGATCCTGTTCGCCTCCACAGATAAACCCGTTAAAAGGAGCCGCATACAATCCTTCCAACGAGGCAATCCGGCGAACAGCCCGGCCACGGCGAGGATGAGTTTTGGCAAAGCGGAAAAAATCCCGCGTTATATCCCGCTTCCCTTTTGTCAACGCATCATCAAAACATTGCCGCTCCTCTTTGAACAATTGGAAAAGACTGTCTTCTTCGTAAAGAAAATTCGCACCCATCATCCATGGCATATACAAAGACAGCAAATACTGTTTGAGGTGGCATTCCGGCTCATAAAGCTGCCCGCAGTGTTGAATGGCAATGTGTACCCCCCATTCACCCGAGCCGAGCGATTCTGCCGCGGCACGGGCGAGGGTGCACAGCGCGTTGGTGTGCGGAACCATTGTCTCACTGCGCACCACATCCACTCCGGCGAGAAAGAGATACCGCGGGCCGCCAGCTGCATCGCCAAAAGCCGTCCTGGCAACCCCCATCGCGCGGGTTCGGTCAATTTCTTCCTTCAGGTAACGAACATATTTCTCCGCCGCCTCCTTCATTGTATGGGAGGCATACGGTTCCGTCGGATCAGCAGCATAGACCACCCCGGGGTATTCGTGTGCTCCGCCATTGTCGAAATACCGGCCTGTCGCACGCTGCAAGGCCCCGCTTGCATGGCAATTGACACTCGATACATAAATATGGTAATCGCGACAGAAAGCCCCGAATTTTTCCAGTACGGAATCTGGAGCCGGAATCGTTCCCGGCAACGGGCGAAAATTGCGAAAAACAACAAGGTTCCCCAGCTGCGTCCGCGCCGTATCTCCCAGCAATTCTTCCATACACCCAAAGTCATCATGGGGAACCACCGTTAAATCATAGCCGACTCGAACTTCCGGTTTTTCATCGGTAAGCAGAAAAGCTTCTTCAAGGATCGCCTCTC
>CALGPR010000130.1 GCA_937960425.1 uncultured Lentisphaeria bacterium | reverse complement strand
AGAACGGTTATCGAAAAACCGAGTCATCTCCGCACCGGCACCATCCTTACGGCCATTCTGACTTTGCTGATCAACCAAAATGGTATTGTGCGCACGGGTTTTGATCGAATATTGCTCGAAGTGCCGACTGCCGAAATAATCATAGTAACCACTGTCAATCAAAAGTTTATCCCCGTAAGCATTTACAGTAATACTGTTCTGGTCGTCGTGTTGATGTGCACTTCCATATGGCCCGGCATGCATTCCGACGGAAACGTTGCGCGTCCCGTCAACAATACTGGTATTGAAAATCCCCCAGCCGATGGAATCATAAAAAATAGACTGCGGCAACCTTGCCGGGATCTGCGGGCTGAGCCCATCAACCGGTAATGCGGTATTGGAGTACCACAGCCCATAGGGATCACCAGACAACAACGCCAATTCTTTTACGTAACGGGATTCTCCTTTCAGCGGCCCAAAATTACCATGATTTGGCTTGCCGCTGTTGGCAAAAGAAATGGCGTAAGTATTCGGAATGCAGGTATAAATGGGGAAACGGACAGTTTTGCCCAACCAGGGATGTTGGAACAGATCGATATCGCAGGCATGCTTCATCAGCTCCCCAAAGAGTTTCAGGAAATTACCGCCATAAGCCCAGTACACAACCCCTTCACCATTTTCTCCCTGTGTGCCCTGAATCGGCAGAAACAATCCCAGATACAATTGCCGGGCATACTCGACACGATCGACGGCGTCCGGCCAGTCCCCGGCAAGAACGACACCACCTTCAGCCATGCCCAGAATTGCCAGCCAGGCATGATTATTATACTCTTTATGCGTCCCGCGGGGAAAAGGATTCAAAACCCGCTGCACCTGTTCGGCACGAATGATAATCATATCGCGAATCGGCTTCAGTTCGTCATCGCTTTTATGGTTTTTCAGGATATCATAAGCGTAATCCAACCCGCGCTGAACATGGTACGCACCGATATCACCGGCTTCATGGCTGCTTCCGTCATTGGGATCCCAGGCGACAATTTTCATCGCCGCAGTGAATACCCGCTCTCGCAGTTCATCCGAATCAAGTGCATCAGCAATCTTTGCCATTTTTTCCAACCGCACACCGGAACTGAGGACCAGCCGGTCATGCACCCCGCCATACCAGGAGATGAAACTGGGATAGTCTGGATCACCGTTCCCCTGCCAACGGCGCGGATTTTCCGGGATTCCCATGGCATCCAGGGTTTCAAATTCCTTGCGCAACGCAACTGGATCGGCTTTATCTTCTGCCGAAAGCCCGGGCAGCCGGGGATAAGGACGCGCGCCCAGTTTTTCCGGGTCAATCTCCTGAGTAGTAAACGTCATGGCATTTTCCGGAACTTCTACCCGAACCGTCGCATCACTCCGCGAGTTGGCATCGGTAACCCGCACATACCAGATACCGGGCTCCAACGGCGCAGAAGGAGTAAAAAAATTACGGGCAGTACGCACATGTGTTGTTCCCATCTCGGGAAAATCCGGGTCCTGGCTGTATTCCAGATCTACCGTCCCCATGTTTTTCCGCCAGTTGAAAAACGGAGGGTTGTTTGCAGACAGCAGCGGCGGAGATTCTTTTTCGAGAAATTCAATATCATCCAAATCCAACGTCATCTGCCGCAAATCGGCGGGTTCGCTGCCCTGGGTACGTCCATAGATCGTGATTTGAGTTAAAACAGAATCGGGAGTCAGGAGAATCCCGTTAAGCGGAGTCATTTCAGACAACGTTATTTCCGCATTCTGCCAGTAAGGTGCGCTGGAAACTTCCCCATAGAATTTTCCGCCATCCTCGGTTTGCAGCCCGATACCGATATAGGCATAATTATCATTACCGGGAATTTCTGTATCTTCCCGATGGCGGAAACGCAGTGTCTGGCCGGGCCGATACTTCATGTTGAGCTGAATCGTCAAAACCAGATAATGTGAAGGGCGAACATTGACAAGACGCAAAAAAGAATTTTCCGAGTCACCCGAGTCATCTTTGACAATGGAACCTGTTGCCTCTTCAAAATTCAGGAAGTCATACTCCACCTGCTTCATCCATTCGAAATCACAGCGAAAAGCCGCTTCCGCTACTCCCACAGCATGAAGTACTGTAAACGGGAACAGCAACGTCGCAACAAATAACGTCAGCTTCTTCCAAATCATCGTGTTCAATCCTTTTTTTACCACCAATCCTCACCATACGGCAAAGTTACAACTTAACCGTTTTACAATAATCCATATTTTTCCAGTTTGCAAGAGAAAAAAAAGCAGTATAGTAATGAATCATACAAGTCTGAACAATAACAATGGCAAAGGGGTCTGGTCATGGTGTTTTTTCAACGGGAAGCGCCGGTTATTCGAGAAGTTGACGTCTGCGTTATCGGCGGCGGTCCAGCCGGAACCGCAGCAGCGGTAACAGCCGCACGCCATGGAGCGAAGGTTTTTCTGGCAGAAAACAACGGGATGTTCGGAGGCCTTGGTACCGCAGGTGGCGTTCCGGTATTTATGCCTTTCGGCGACAGCGAACACTTCTATGCCGGAGGCTTTGGCCGCGAACTCCTTGACCGGCTAAATAAGCTCGGACAATTCGGGGCAAGCCAGTCCCACCCCTGCATTAATACGGAAAACCTGAAACGCGTTTACGATGAAATCGTTACAGAATCAGGGGCAGAAGCCTTTTTTTTCACGCGCTTTCTCGGCTGCACGGCCGCAGCTGGAAGAATCCGCGAAGCGATCTTTACCGGCAAACGCGGGCTGTTTGCCATTTCTGCAAAAATTTTTATCGATGCAACTGGAGAAGCTGCGGTCAGCGCTGATTTACAACTGCCAACCGAAATCGGCGACGACAATGGAAAAACCATGCCCGGCACACTCTGCATGCACTATGCAGGCATTGACTGGAATCGCGCAGATCCCTTTGCCGGAGAAGCTCGATCAAAACTACCGGCAGCATTCGCCGACGGCATTTTCCGCTGTAACGACCCGCATCACACGGGAATCAACCAGACCGGGAAACACCTTGGGGGAGGCAATATGGGGCATATTTTCAATCTGGATCCATTGTCAGAGGCGTCGCTCACTGCCAGCATGATTGAGGGACGCAAACAGTCGGTAGAATTTGAACGTTTTTATCGGGATTATGTTCCCGGCTTTGCCGATATTGAATTGTCATGGACAGCCCCGGTACTGGGAGTACGGGCTTCCCGCCGGGCAGTCACCGATTATCGAATGACTCTGGAAGACTACAAACTTCGCCGTACCTTTTCAGATGATATTGGACGTTTTCATTATCCGGTAGACATTCACCCCTCCTCGACCGACCCGAAAGCCCAGGAACACTTCCGGAAACTCTGGGAAGAATTGGCGTACCGCCCCGGAGAAAGCTATGGGATCAGCTACCGCGCACTGGTAGTTAAAGATGTGGAAAACTTACTTGTTGCCGGCCGCTGTATCGGAGCAGACCACTATTTTCAAAGCAGCGTGCGAACCATGCCGGGCTGTTACATTACCGGACAGGCGGCGGGACTCGCTGCTGCGTTGGCAAAAACGACCGGCAAAAGCCGCGACGTAAAAATCACAGAATTACAACATTCTTTGCGTGCCATGGGAGCTTATTTGCCGTAAAGCAATATCGATTAACATTAACGCGGTAGTTGCAGCTGCATTTTCACAGCCAGCAACCGCAATCCGGTTACAAAGGATGCGACAATCAGGCAAATTGCCAGGCCATGTACCCCTTCCCAGTAGAGTTCCCAGTACAACCATCCGCCGAAGAGGGCAGCAGTTGCATAAAAATCACTGCGCAATACCACCGGGATTCCACCGGTCATGAGGTCGCGAATTACTCCGCCGCCTACCGCGGTCACAACGGCACTTAAGATCACCCCGATCAGGGTCAATCCATTTTCCAAAGCCTTTGCGGCTCCGAAGGCGGCAAATACTCCCAATCCGATAGCATCACAGATTGTGATGAAATTCCAGGGCGACAGCTTCTGTTTCTTGGGCGGTTTGAAGAAAATAAAACATGATGTGGCAATGCAGCAAATCAAATACCATTCATTGGTCAACGCACTGAC
>CALGPR010000129.1 GCA_937960425.1 uncultured Lentisphaeria bacterium | reverse complement strand
GAAAGATTAAAGATTATGTGGTTTCAGGTGAATTTTCTGAGGCGTTTTGCGGTGCTGCGCCTACTTTTTCCGTACTGGCTGGGCCTCCGTTTTTAAACGACCCCACAAGAGTGTCCCCAGAATAAAGATTTAAATCGCCGTCGAGAACACTGTATCCGTCAATAGAATTCAAGTTTTGCAGAAACGTAGTTTCATATTTCATCGCTTCACTGGGGCCGGCCATGAGAGTAACGGCAGCAGGACTGATTTTAATTTTATTTTTCTTGCCGTCCTGATGTTCCCCGTCGGGAAGCTCATAGCTTGCTGTAAAACGATTGACACCGGCGTTTCCATAAATACGTTTATTTTGCTGATCGAAGGCGACAAAAACACCATCTGGAACCGCGCCCACCGGCTGATTCGCAATGGAATGCGGGAGCCAGTTAATGTTATAAATACTTGAGTGTTGCATTTTTTCAGCTGATTGTTCAACTTTTTCGGTTGTTGATGTTGAATTGTTGTTGTCTCCACACCCGGTCAGAGCAGTACCTGCTGCAGTTAGAATTGCACAGGAAACGATCATCAATGTTTTTCTCATTTTTACCTCTCCATAAGTTTCCATTCATCTTTAGCTGTAAAAGCCATAAAAAACTGTTCTCCATTACCTAAATAGAGCGTATCGCCAACCAGTAGAAATGAATTCATATCCAGAAGACGGTCAAAAAAATCTTTTTCCCATTCCGTATTGACGGTTTGAGTCCCTTCATACCCCAGGGCAAAAAAACGGATCCGTCCAGTGATGCAATACTCGTTCTGAAAAATTGTTCGATATCGAAAAGCACATCCAAAGCGGTTTGCTGCGCCGAATCCATAAAGCTGTTGAGTCTTTGAATCCATCCCGATCCAGACTGGAGAACTCCCGTCTGGTGGTGGTTGCAGTCCGATCTGTCCGGAGAGCTCAAAGCGGGTATTGTAAAGTGGTGCGGCTGCTTTAACCCCAAATTGTCTGTTGAAAATAAATTCCTTTCCGTTCTCCGTCGTGATGTTCAGCCGCGATCCATTGAGACGGTAGGTGCAATTCACAGTATCGTTTTCATTCAGTTGAAAGATAATTTTGTTGCCGGAAATCAAACCCGGTACCGGCATTCCCGGGTTGACAATTTCTCCTTCGGCAGAACAGTACCACAATTGGGGCGTCTGCGTATTGGTCTGACGGTACAGGTAGCCATAGGATTCTTTGTCAATGCTGTTACAGCCATTGATCAAGGTTACTGCCACCCACAGGAAAATTGTATGAAAAAAGAAGTTTTGTATTTTCAATGCCATGGTTAACACTCCTGCTTCTTGATACTGTAAGCGTCCCCGGCAGGAATGCAATCGCAAAGCGAAAAAAAATCAATAGTATCCGGGATTTAAAGACGCAACGGATTGACAAAGGTTGTTTCCCGGGGTATCGTTACCAATAACATATTCAAAAATTTTTCAGGGACGCGAACGGCACGCCCGGGGGTGTTTCAGAAAAAAAGTTTCTTTACAATAGAAGAAAGAGAGAGTTTATGTATCTGCCAAAGATCTGTTTTGCCGGTGCAGTTGTTGCCGGAGTTTTATTGTCGAGCGGGTGTTTTATGCTTGTGCCGGAATCCATGCCGGTAACTGCTTCGGTTTTTAATTTTCAACCAACAACTGACAGTTCTGAATTTGCAGTAAAGCCCGATACCGAATTGACCCTTTTGCCCGATGGCGGGTTACATGTTTTTGAGCCCAAATTTCAACCAGGACACGAAGTGTGGCCGGGATATGTGTTGACTTTGCCGGAAGATTGCGATTCCCGTTTTGCTCTTTATGATACACTGGTTTTAGATCTTCAGACCCCGATGGCGGAAAATTTTTTGTTACGTGTCGGCATTATTAACCAGGCCGGAGAGAACGCAACTGTTGTCCTGGATAAAGGTTGCGTGACAACGGCGGATCGAACGGAGGTCAAAATTCCTTTGAACGATTTTGGCGTGGATCTTTCCGACGTTACCGGCATTAATCTGCACCATGTCTGGCTTGGGGAAGACCTTGAGTATACTCTGTATGATATAACGTTGGAACAGGGAGATTTACTGGGCAAAGCGCGAGCCGGGCGTGAGTTGCTTGATCAAGTGCTCGCGGACTCGACAATCCCGGAAAACTGCCGCGAAGCAGCGAAGACGCTGCGGGATGTTTTTCCAGAAATTATTCCGGAAAATAAGGCGATGCTTGAAGATATTTTGCTTGGTATTTATCATTTCCGGGAAGACAATATCAGCGATATTCTCCACTTGATTTATCCGGAATCTGCGTTGGTACCGACGACGGAGGCGGCTCCGGAGACAATCGTTTCGTCAGACGGACGCAAAATGAAATTGGTCTGGGCCGACGAATTCAATGGTTCCGGATTGCCGGATCCTTCTGCCTGGAAATATGAAAACGGATATGTGCGTAATGGAGAAGCGCAATTTTATACCAAAGAACGATTGAAGAATGTTCGCCAGGAAAACGGAGCACTTCTGATTGAATCACATCTGGAAGATGCAATGTTTCCCGATCCGAATGATCCGGAGAAGGAATGTCACGCTGTGATTACCTCCGCCAGTATCAACAGTGAAAATTTGAAGATGTGGACACGTGGCCGAATTGAAGTTCGTGCGAAGTTGCCTGGCGGCAAAGGATCCTGGCCGGCAATCTGGCTTCTGGGGTCAGCGTATCCCTATCCTTATAATGGCGAAATAGATATTATGGAATATGTTGGATACGATCCCAAAACAGTCTACGGGACTGTCCATCTGGCGACCAATCCCGGACCGTACCCGCTGGCCAGTAAAGGTAAAACACGGGCAATTGATGATCCTCAGCATATCTACCATATTTACAGCTGTGAATGGGATGAAAACAGCTTGAAAATTATGGTGGATGGAGAAGTATATAATACATTGACCCGGGAAGAAGCATCAGGGTATACCAATGGGGCCAGGTGGGTTTTTGATAAAGATAACCCGGTATATCTGCTGTTGAACAACGCCGTTGGCGGTGGTTGGGGCTCCAGCATGGGAATTGATAAAAACGCTTTTCCAATGCGTTACTACATTGATTATGTCCGATATTATGACTACGTCGATTAAGGAAGTAGAAATTTATACGGATGGAGCATGTAGTGGCAATCCCGGGCCGGGAGGGTATGGGGCAATATTGCGCTATTGTGGCCATGAACTGGAAATCTCCGGCGGTTTTCGGTGGACAACGAATAATCGCATGGAGCTCTTTGCAGCAATCGTTGCGCTGGAGGCCTTGACTGAGCCGTGCAAAGTACGGCTCTTTTCAGACTCCAGTTATCTGGTAAATGCGATAGAAAAGCATTGGCTCACAGGGTGGCAGAAAAACAACTGGCGCAAGCGGGACAAAAATCCGGTAATGAACGAAGATTTATGGAGACGATTTCTTCGTGCTTCTTCTCCACACCAGTTGGAAATGATCTGGGTTAAGGGGCATTCTTCTAACGAGTTGAATAACCGCTGTGACACAATCGCTGTCGCTGCGGCTGCAAAACGTAATGCGCTTCCACAGGATCTTCCATCCTGAATGATTTCGTAATTTGGAATATTCTTTTGTCGTTGTCGTGTCGGGTGTCTTGCTTTTTGGAGGTATTGTGATATAGTATGCGACTTTTATTTTTTTTGTAAA
>CALGPR010000128.1 GCA_937960425.1 uncultured Lentisphaeria bacterium | reverse complement strand
CGATAAGAGTTTTTCTGAACGGAAAAAATCATATCTACGGATGCCTTTTTATGCCACGGTTCCCCTGCCGGTAGAAACTCACGACGGAATGGTCTGGGTGAACCGCAGTTCCGACGCCCGGGCGGATTACATTCGCATTAACTGTGATTTTTTTAATTATATTTTTTATGCTCCAGGTATGGACTTGACTCAACTTGCCCAGCAAAATCATCTGATCTCGTTGCGTCCGTTGGAAAAAGACTTTTACTGGGGATCATATCCGCAGTATCCGGCAGCCATGAAGGCGTTGAGCACCAGGTTGTGGCTGTTATGGCTGCTCTGGCTGGTAATGGGGGCAATTCATTGCGGCCTTTTGTGGTGGGCACGGCCGCCTCGCAAGAAGCGAAAAAAAGTGTTTCCAGTAAACATCAATGGATAATCATCAATTTTTTGTCAGATTTCCGTTTTCAGCGCTGAGGCCCACCTTTTTTTCTTGCAAAAAAAAATGTTTGTGCTAAATATATCAATACAGAGAAAAAAATTCGGTTTTCTTTGGGTTACGAGAAGAGATGAGATAACATTTATAATTCAGGCTGTTTTTTTGACGCGTTGAAAGGAAAGGAGGATATATGTTGAATGTATATGCCGCGAAATGGTGTCCGCATTGTACCAGAACAATCGAATACCTGAAAAAATGTGGCATTGCTTATGTATATCATGAAATTGAGGAAGAGCCTGCTGCTGTTGTTGACAAAATTATTGAAGTCAATGGCGGAGAAGACTGGGTAGTGCCGACACTGGAATTTCAGGGAAACTGGATTCCCGGTCATGTGTTCAGTGAGAGTTTTTTAGAAGAATCTTTGAAGAAGCTGGGGGTGGTGAAATGACAGAACATGCAAAAGTCAGCGGTTTAACGATTCGCCAAGGCACAGTTTATCGCGACCATAAGGGTGACTATTACATTCTGTTGAACCACGATCCCGTGGGAGAAAAAGCGTTGCTGTTGCCCTGCGTCAAGGATATGGTAGAAGACGAAAAGGATTTCTGCCGTTTATACAGCCATGGGCATGAAGCTTTTGCTCCACTTGGTGCCTATGTCGATTTGAAACATTACGGAGAAATTTCTCTGGATGACCTGATCAACGCACGACGTAGCCGCGCATTGGAAGATTGCGGGGATTTGACGAATGACACGGTGTGTCAATTGCTGGAAGCGATTAATATGAACAAGGATTGGCCGGAGGATTTAAAGCGCAAGTTATTAACGATTTCCTGAAGTTGTTCAATTCTTGAGGTGCATAGCCGGAATCCTGCTTGACAGAAAAAACTTCGCCGACTCCGACGAGAGGGCGAAGTTTTTTTATACCGGTTACAGCGCATCCCAATCCCCCGGAATCTCCGGGTTCTCCGGCAAGTCATCTTCCGGAATTTTATCCGCAGGAATCGTAGTTCCATCTTCTTCAATCAGAATATAGTCTCGTTCGATGGAAGACTTTTGCTGCGTACCATTCTGCTCGGGTGATGTTGCTTCTGAGGAAGAGGGTAGCTCCGGAGGCGCTTCCTCAGAAGATATTTCCCCCTCAAAATCAGGGCGGACAACAAACCAGTATATTACTGCAGCCAATGCCACCAGGAGCAGGAAGCAGCCCAGTCCCCGGCCAAGATTCCGGATAATATTACTCATTGTCGCAGGACTTTTCTCAGTTTTTACTGCGAATTGTGATTTCCATAACCGGAATAAGCGGTACGTTAATCATATCTACGGCAACTACTTGCCCTGCGTGCAGACAATCTTCCAACCCGGCATTGGTGAGACGAAACAGGCCGAAACGTTCGTTATCAGCTGACAGGTACAGAACCAGTGAACCTATTTTTGCCTGGTTGCTACCCAAAAGGATATTGAGTTCAAGGTCTGGAGACATACCCAGCAATTCCCCGTCGGCGACAACCATAGCCAGTGCGCCAGCAAGTTTTTGAGGAACGCGCAGCATGGTTTCAATCGTATCCAGCGACGATAATGCTGGATCTTGCAGGAACAGGTCCCGCAAAAGATTGATTTGTATCAGAGGCAACAGCATACCCTGCGGTTGAAATTGAGACTGGGGTGGGCGAACGGTATAAGGCAACACCGGCTCACGAATTTCCTGAAATGACCGGGACGCATACGGCGTTTCCGGGATGTAGCGTCGCTGTTGACAGGCGCCGATAAGTTCTTCAACATTGCATTCCAGAACGGAAGCCAGGCGCCGAGCATCTTCCAAGGACGGCGTAATATTGCAATTGTTTTCCAGTTCGGTTAGACGGGCGATGGAAACGCCGGTACGTTTAGACAATTGGCTGATCGAGACACCGCGCCTTGCTCGATAAGTGCGCAAAACATCATTGCCGGCAGGAATAACCGGTTCCATTTCGTTTCCTGTACGGATTTGCATCAACCAGTCACACATTTCCTGGGTTTCTGATTCGTTAATGCCAAGAATTTCGCACATTCTTTTTAGCTGATTCATGTTAGGAACCATTCGCCCGCTCATGATTTGCGAGATGGCAGAATTGGAAACCTGCATGTCTCTGGCCAAATCCTGTTGACGCATGCTTTTCAGGGTCAGGTATCGGCGAATCCGGTCGGTAAAAGCTTTTTTTAAAGGTGTCAATGGTATTTTCACTGGATGAATCCCCCATGTCGTGGTTGGTTAAAAAAATAT
>CALGPR010000127.1 GCA_937960425.1 uncultured Lentisphaeria bacterium | reverse complement strand
GGATATCATGCATACTGCGTATCTGCAGTATTCGTTGAGCGTCAATATCGGCCGCGCTATCCCGGAAGTCCGGGACGGGCTTAAACCGGTTAACCGCCGCATCCTCTTTGCCATGCGGCAACTTAATCTAACTAAAACCCACAGTTATGTCAAAAGTGCTAAGGTTGTGGGAGAAGTTATCGGTAGTTACCATCCTCATGGCGACTCCAGCGTTTACGATGCGATGGTTCGTCTTGCTCAAGATTTTTCATTACGGGAACCCCTGATTGATGGTCAGGGAAATTTTGGTAACATTGACGGAGACCCCGCTGCTGCGTACCGTTATACGGAATGCCGCCTTGAACGCATTGCTGATGAAATGCTTGCCGATATCGACAAAGAAACTGTCGATATGATGCGTACCTTTGACGAAGAGCCGGTGGTGTTGCCTGCCCGTTTTCCCCAATTACTTGTAAACGGGGCGACCGGAATCGGCGTTGGGATGGCGACAAGCATTCCTCCGCATAATCTCGGTGAAACAATCAATGCGACCATTGCCCTGCTGGACAACCCTAAAGCAACAGTTGACGACCTGATGGTGCATCTGCCCGGCCCGGACTTTCCGACTGGAGCGATTATTCGTGGGCGAAATTCCATTCGTCAATTTTACCGGACTGGACGCGGTTCTATTAAAATGCGAGCCCATGCCGAAATTATTGAAAAGAATGGCCACGAACAAATTATCTTTACTGATGTTCCCTATGCAGTCAATAAGGAAATGATGGTCAAGAAAATTGCCGATTTGATCAAAGAAAAACGCCTTGTTGGAATTGATATGCCCCGCGATGAATCCAGCGACCGCACAGGGATCCGGATTGTCATCGATGTCAAACGCGGTGCGATGGCAAGCGTGGTTCTCAACCAGCTTTATGCTCACACACAACTGGAAAGCACTTTTGGCTGTACCATGTTGGTGGTGGATCACAACCGGCCGCGCGTTATGAACCTTGTTCAGGCTCTCCAGGCCTTTATCGATCACCGCATGGAAGTGGTGACTCGGCGTACTCAGTATGAATTGCGAAAAGCCAAAGAACGCGCTCATATTCTTGAAGGATTGCTTCTTGCTCTGGCAAACATCGATGAAGTTGTCCATATTATCCGCGATTCCAAAGGCCGCGAAGAAGCACAAACGCGCCTGATGGAGCGTTTTGGATTCAGCAATGCGCAAGTGACTGCAATTCTCAACATGCGTTTGTATCAGTTGACTAACCTTGAAGTTGACGCGGTTCAAGCAGAATACGATGAACTTTGCCGTATGATTGATTACTATAACGAATTGCTTGCCAGCCGCGAAAAGCGTATTGGTGTAATTCGGGATGAACTTGTTGCAGTTCGGGATAAATACAAATCCCCGCGCCGGACCGAAATTGTCGGAGATGACCGCGATCTGAATATTGCTGACCTGATTGCACGGCACAGCTGTGTCATTACAGTTTCAAATACCGGTTATATTAAGCGTGTTCCCGCTGACACTTACCGTACGCAGCACCGTGGAGGCAAGGGAATTATCGGGATGGAGACCAAAGAAGAAGACTTTGTCGATCATCTTTTCAATGCGGACAGCCATGATTTGATTTTCTTCTTTACGGACAAAGGCTTCATGCACTGGTTGAATGTCTATGAAATTCCGGAAGCTTCCCGCACAAGCAAGGGCAAGGCAATTATCAATATGATCAAGGTCGAACCCGGCGAAAAGATTCAAGCGATGCTTACTGTGCATCCGAATGACTTTGATGACCCGAACAAGTTTATCGTGATGGCGACCCGTGCCGGATATATCAAAAAGACGCCGCTTGATGCCTTCCGTAACTTGCGCCGGACCGGAATCCGCGCCCTGGTAATCGAGGAAAATGACGATTTGATAGCTGCTGATATCTCGGAAAATGGGGATGAAATCCTGTTGTCGAGCGCTCGAGGGATGGCCTGTCGCTTCGATCAGGTTGATGAACAAATCCGCCCGATGGGCCGTACTGCCCGCGGTGTAACCGGAATGCGCTTCAAACTTCCGGATGACTATCTGGTCAGCATGGAGGTTATCCGCGATCACATTGACGGCGACGCCAACGTAGAGGAGGAAGAGGAAACGACAGAAAGTGAAGTTGTTGATGCCGTAGAAAACGGAGAAGAAATCATCAATACCTCTAATGAGCCGGAAGTCCTGGTAGTCTCTGACGGCGGGATGGGAAAACGCAGTCTTGTTTCGACATATCGTAAAACCAATCGCGGAGCCCGCGGTGTTGTCAGTATCAAATTGCGTGAAGACGAGCTGGTTGTCTCCGCATTACAAATTTCGTCGGACAGTGAATTGTTGCTTACGACTGAACGTGGTCAGCTTGTGCGCATTCCAGTATCGGAAATTCGCTTGACCGGCCGCGCGGCCAAGGGGGTTCGGATTATGAACCTCAATGACGGCGACCGGATCACCGGTGTCGCCAAACTTGTCGAAATCGAAGCAGAAAAAAACAATACAACTGGAACAGAAGAAACAGTTACTGCTGCCGAGGTAACACCCGAATCCGCG
>CALGPR010000126.1 GCA_937960425.1 uncultured Lentisphaeria bacterium | reverse complement strand
ATAATGGATTTCGTGTTATCTTCACGATAAATATTAAGATACCTCAAATGCGTAAATTTGCAAATCACAAGTTCAAAAAAAGTCGAAAAAAGAAAGAAGCCGAAATGCTTGTTTATAAATTAAATTGCACAGTCAGAAAACGAACAACTCCATCTTCACGGTTCGAAGGTGCCTGAGCGTTACAAATTGCCGCCAGACGTGGATGCGCATTACCCATTGCCACACGAACTGCAGCACGCTTCATCATTCCAATATCATTCGGGTAATCTCCGATCACAATGGTTCGCTCAGGATGAATATTCCACTTTTCCTGAAGTTTTTCCAACGGCACCCCCTTATTGGTTCCCGGAGCGCTTAGGTCCATCCATTTTTCGCCAGAAAGAGAGACTTCAAGGCGGTCAGAAAATTTACGGCATAAGGCATAACTATTGGTTTCTGCCCCATACGGATCAAAGCAGGCTATCTTGCAAAGTTCATCCTTCGCTGCGGCAATTGCTTCCTGTGCATTGGAAACCAGTCGAACTTGCCGATAATACCTGGCAAGATTTTCCAGAAATTCCTGATTATCGTCTTCCACATAAGCATAATTTATTCCGGCAAAAACCAGAGAAATTCCGGAAATAGCACGCAATGTCTTCAGCGGCAAGCTTATCGCTTCTTCTGATAAAGTTTGCGCAAAAAAAATTAATCCCCGCTCAAATCCCAACGCTCCATTTTCCGAAATGATTGCATCAGGAACAACTGGGGAAACAGTTTCCAGAATATTGGCATACTGGCGACCGCTGGCAATGACAAAACGTATACCTCTTTCCCTCAATTTTTCAATTGTCTGCGGAAGCAAGGGCGAAGGTCGTTTGTTGTCATCCAGGAGCGTTCCGTCCATGTCACAGACAACAAGATCAGCCATGAAATTATTCCGTAATGCGGTAGTAATAATTTAACTCCGGTTCTTTCGCACAATAGCTTTGCAGCCGCGGGAAAATTGATGTAAAATGGGCACTTGCTCCGTGTTTTTCTATTGCGGCATCGTCTTTCCAATGCTCGATAAAGGTAAGGACATTGGCATCATTGACATCCTGATGGAGATGATACTCCAGATTTCCGGCTTCCTTCCGGCTTGCCGCAACAAGTTCCCTGGCTTCCTGGATAAAAGTTTCTTTACACGCCGGTTTTACCGTACATTTAGCAACAATGATAATCATTGGTCGAATTCCTTTGAAAAATAACTATAGGCTTTTGCTCTTTAATATACATCATTATTCCGGTTGAATCAATGGCGGAAAGCGAAAGCGTTCCGGAGTTGGCAATGTTTTTTGCGGGGCCGCGAAAACCGTGACAGAAGCACGTTCAAAGGCGAGATTTCCAGAATCAGGAAATTCCACCGGCAATCCAACCCATTCTTCCGGGTTATGAAATAGAAAAATTGTCCGGAAGGGCGTTGGGTTTGTTATCTGTGAGAGATAGCTGTCCGTTTGCAAACACGGTTCAGAGGCAATCACAACACTTTTTAAATTGTCTGGAGGGAAGGCTTTCAGAGTCTCCAGGATCTCAATGGCAGAATTTCCATTGAGAATGACTATTGGAACCTTTTGGGTAAGTTCTTTTGCACAGTCGGCGTCAGTCGTTAGCAAAACCCGATAGCCGAGATACGAAAGGTAACCGGCAATATCCCGTAAAATACCGCAGATTTTTGTTCCTTCGACTTCTTCAATCAGCACCAATGCATCGGGCGGCGGCCCTTGAGATGGATAACGCGGAGCAAGTTCAGTAATAGTGTGAGGCGAATTCAGGGCCTTTTCAATCATGTTCAAAGTGCGATTTTCCCAAAGTAAAGAAAATTCTTCAGAAGGAATAATCAGATCATCCGGCAAAACTCCATTATTGGCACGGCGTTGCTCAGCGAT
>CALGPR010000125.1 GCA_937960425.1 uncultured Lentisphaeria bacterium | reverse complement strand
ATTCTGTGCCGCATTGCCGCTTGGCGCAGTAGAAAATGTTGAGGCGCCCGTCTCTGCTTCGGAAGTTTTATTCACGGTGAATAATTTGTGGATGATGATTGCCGCAATGCTGGTTTTTATGATGCATCTCGGCTTTGCCGCGGTGGAATCGGGGTTGAGCCGGGCGAAAAACTGCACAAATATTCTCTTTAAAAATACGATGGTTCCGCCGATCGGCATTCTGACTTTTGCCCTTGTCGGTTTCGGGTTGATGTATCCGCAAGGCGATAACTGGATCCTGGATGGCGTATTCGGATTTCGCGGCTGGTGGCTGCAGGAACCAGAGGGCGCCGCGATAGCGTATAACGGCAGTTTTACGTTCTGGACGGATTTTCTTTTTCAGGGAATGTTTGCGGCAACTGCAGCAACCATTGTTTCCGGAGCAGTAGCAGAGCGGATAAAATTGAACAGTTTTATGGTGTTCACGATCATTTATGCGGCGTTGGTATACCCTGTGATCGGATCCTGGGGCTGGGGAGGCGGTTTTCTTGCCCGGGCGGGATTTCATGACTTTGCCGGATCGAGTTTTGTCCATAGCGTCGGTGGGTGGGGCGCACTTGCCGGAGTTCTCTTACTCGGCCCGAGGATCGGAAAATATTATATGGGAAAGCCGAGACCTTTGATGGGGCACAGCATGCCCTTGGCAACAATTGGCGTTTTTCTCCTCTGGTTCGGCTGGTTCGGATTTAACGGGGGATCCCAATTGAATGCCGACCCGGAGAAGGTATCCCTGGTACTGGTCAATACCGCGTTGGGCGCGTCCGCAGGGCTGGTGACGGCAATGCTGGCGGGGATGATCTTCCTCCATAAGCCGGATTTGTCTATGACGCTTAACGGTTGTCTCGCCGGCCTGGTCGGGATTACTGCTGCGGCAGATTGTGTAACCCCGCTCGCTGCGGTAATCATTGGTGGAATCGCCGGGGGAATTGTCGTGCCTGCTGTATTGTTCTTTGACCGGATTCATGCAGACGATCCGGTCGGGGCGCTCTCTGTCCATCTGGTTTGCGGAATCTGGGGTACACTTGCCGTGGGAATTTTCACTGAAGAATACAGTTTGTGGATTCAGTTCCTTGGTGTCGGTTGCGTTGCGTTGGGAGCATTTCCCAGTGCGTTGGCGATCTTTTATGTTCTGAAGAAAACCTGCGGGATTCGAGTGCCCGCAGAAGAAGAATTGCGCGGACTCGACTTAGGCGAACATGGAATGGAAGCTTATGCCGGATTCCAGTTCTTTTCCAATCAATAATTTTCTCCTACCCTCTCACAACGGTTCCTCCGGTAGATCAGATTCCAGATTCGCCGGAGGAACCACTTTTTTCTCGAAGAGGCTTGAAAAACGGTATGGAAACAATTATTTTAAAAGACCGGGGTAATTTTTTTTCAAAATGGTTCGCCTTTGCCGGAATCGGCAAAGTTAGTCGTTTTGCACAATGTTCGTTGCTTCCCGGGATAACGCTGAAAAAACAGTAGGAAATTTACCGGAAAGAGTTGATATGCCCCCTTTACTACTCCGTTTGATCCGAATTGTATTGACGATATTGTCCATAGCCGCTGCGGGAGTACTGCCGTTGACAATTGCTATGCCCGGCGTTTTCCGGGGCTGGGGCGGTGTCGGATATATGATTAACGAGATTACTCGTGACTGGTGTGCCAGCAATTTTTCTCTGAAGGAATTGACCGCCAAACTGGGAGAGAAAGGGGAGGCTGGCAAGATTGTCAGCGAAATGCAACCCGGCGGCGAAGTCCGTTTCTTTTATGGGCCAGATGGAGTGCTTCAGACTGTGCAGTTGCCCCTGAATGGCTATAACAATGATGTGGTAATTCAGAACTGGCCGCAGAAAATCTTTGAAGAAAAACCGGATTACTGGGTTTTCTGGAATGAGCAAGCAGCCTGCACAATTCACCGAAGCTTTCGCGGACTGGGGCCGGAAAGCGTTTGGGAAGGAGAGACGGTATTCTATTATTTTACGATTCTGACACTCGCCGGAGCCGTGGTTACCTTAACGCAGCTTGCCCGGTTTTTCCTGTATCGCGAAGAGAGTAAAGTCAGCGCCAGGCGTTCGTTTATTCTCTTTTTTGTTCTGATGGGGTGGCTGTGGGGCTGGTGGTACGTTTGTCGTAACGGGTTGTTCGTGGCATCAGTGCCCGAATCTGATTGTGTTCAGGAGCTTAGTCAGCTTGCATCGGAGCAGCGGCCGCTGCTGGACTCGTTGCTTCAAGAAAAAAGGGAAAGCTCTTTTCAGCCTGCGGATTTCCTGAAAGC
>CALGPR010000124.1 GCA_937960425.1 uncultured Lentisphaeria bacterium | reverse complement strand
ACTGGAAACTCCCCCAAGTTTTTGCTATATGGCCAATAGTTGTGAAGAGTTTCTTCATCGGTAATTAAGTCAATAAGTTCAAATGACAATTTAGGAGAGGCAAATAGCTTGCCGTTTTCACAGATATTTATTTTCATATCTTCCTCAATTATCTCGGAAGGAAAAATTGTAAAAACTGTTAAAATGGGAACTTTTCCTTCCCGTAATGGGATGATTTTAAAGTGCAGAGGACTTGCGAGTCTCTCGATCTTGGTCTCGGTATTGGGAATCGATGTGGTTAACTTTCTGTGAGAAGATGAATACGTTTGAACCAGAGGAAGGCCTAGAATTGGTCGAAAGACTTCCTGCTTTTCTGGAGAAAAAATCACATCATGGTCATTTTTCCCCCATTTGCTGGGTTTCCCGGATCTTTCAGAGCCGCAGCGAAATGTTTTCAGGAATTTTTCGCATTGCTGGATGGCTTTTTCAGCGGTCTTTTGCGGCTCAGAAATCTGCAATATGACACAATAACTCCTTAAAGAGACATTTTTTTGTAACTCTTGTTGAAATTCTTCTATGGTAGTTGGAATTTTCCATTGCTTTCCATCAATTTCTACATTAATTGGCCAGATTGACCCATAGGCACGACGGGAACGTGACCCCAAACTTCCCAATAAAAGAAACGTTTTCAATACCCGTTCATCCAGTTCCGCTTGACGACGTGTAGTAATTTGAAATTTACACCGAGTGTTTGCTGGCAGAAATTGTCGCTTGTTTTTAGAAAAAGGCCATAAAAAATAATCATACTTATTCCCGGTTATTTGTTCCACGGAGGCAGTTTCAGTCTTTAGAGGATAACTGCTCAAATCCCTGAGAACGACAGAACTGGCCTGTGCTGGAGCTTGTGTAGAATTCTTTGGTGCCTGCTTCGAGACTGTTCCAAAAACGTCCTCGACGGGGTATTCCATGGCTCTGCTCCACCAACGCAACGCTCCGCGCACGGAAGGCATGCGCAGTTCTGCCTGCTGGTTGGCGCCGCCAAGGAATGCCGGAGTAACAAATTGAAAATCTATAGTTGCTTGTCTCATTGAAATTCTCCAAACCAGCCGTACCCGGCTGCTATTTTTGCCCCGACTCCGTTTTCTTTAAGGGCTTTTTGTAAGTATTCGAGCGCAATATCGCTGTCTTCAGGCTGGGCATATTTCTTTCGCAGCGGAAAAATTGTAAAAGTAAACTTTGCTCCGCGTTCCACGGCCGGGAAAAACACCGGATTCGGGTTTTTATAATCACAGTCCTGATGGTAATTCAGAATGTCAACAACGAGTTCCCATTGATCGTTTGTCGGTTCTGCTGCCAGAAAAGCCACGGTGCCGGCTTGCAATTGTCCCTTGTCTTTTCCATTGGAACCGGGCTCGTTTCCCCAGATGCGTTGCCAGTCTTCCCAACGGAGTTCTCCTGCATCGACAGCAAGCTTTGCTGCTTGACGGGAAATTCCTTTTAATGCGCTTCCCGGAATGACCGGATAGCCGAAAAAACGATGCAGATTCAATGATGCGTTAAGCAGGACTCCGCTGTGATCAACCATCATTCGCCCGCGCAGAACCGCTGTAAAGCTCTTCGCTCCGGGAATTGCCATGGGGCTGACCTTACAGGCGTTGGTTTTTGCGCACTTGCAAATTGCCGACCATTCATTCAGCTTCAATACCTCTCCCGCCCGCACATATTTATTCATCCTCAGGGAAATAGAGTCGGTTGCATCGGGAGTATTGTGTAAGGCATCGGCAACTTCGCCAGGGACACACAGAGACGAAGATGATCTTTGGTTTTTTTCAGATTGTTGGTGGTAGGCAGACATTTTATTTCTCCGATTTATGGACAAAGCGGCGCAAATAGTTTAAATATGCCATTGTTTCCGAAGTGATATCACGCAGGGTGGCGGAATCGTGCTCGATCAGATACTTGAAGAACTCTTCCAGAGTGCATCTGTTTTGGCCCGGATACCGTTGAACATTTTCATCCTGGAGGTGTTTTATGATTGCCTTAAAGGTCTCTTCATACCCAGCAGAACTTTCCATTGCAAACGCAAGAGCTCCGAGAAGACCGTTGTCACGGATCATCGTAGGAACTTTTTTTACCGTTTCTCCTTCATTTTTTCCTTTGAAGTTCTCGGGATTAGAGGCCGCTTCCCAGGCATTTTTCGCACGAATCTGTTCCAGATTTTTCATAATCACATCTCCTTATAGGGAATAAGTTCTACGCTGCAAAATCCCAATCCGATCGTCTCATCCCCGCCGATTTGAATGATGTTCCCAGTTTCTTGTAGCCGTGTCTTCAACTTTTCAAGGCATTCTTCATCTTCCTCTTTGACTGCAATAACAGAATAAAACAATGATTCAGAAGGAACTTGTTCCTGATTGAATAAAGCCCCCTGGGCTACTGTGCCGGTATCGCCGTCAATTCGAATTCGCGTGACAACTTCGCAGGTGTTTTCGACAAAATAACTGAAAAGCTCGTCAGAGACGATAACCAGTTTTTGCTGTATCGCGCGCCAGACTGGAT
>CALGPR010000123.1 GCA_937960425.1 uncultured Lentisphaeria bacterium | reverse complement strand
TGGGGAAATAAGATTTGCTTTTTCCCTGTGGAAATATTACTGTACTATATTGGGGAAATGGCAGAAACAGCTGTTGATGTGCTTGCTATCTGGTGAATACCCTTCTGAAGGAAAAAAGAACAGGTACAATTTTATCACTCAGGCAATTCTTGCGGAAGTAGAAAAAGAGTCTTTTCTTTACCTCAGATTGAATCAAAGGAATAGAATGTGGTTTTGAGGCTCATAAAAATAGTTCTTTGACCGTATTTTTTGAATTTATCATGGTATTATTTCAATATTGACACAATTGTCCGTAAAATCATTATCTGTTGCCGGTAGGAGGATATCATTTCCTTTTTTCTCTTGTGAACACTGGAAAAATAATTTTTGGATAATAAACGGTAAAATCACAGGAAAAAATCCAGCAGCCAAGCTTCCCCTTTATGGGCTTCTGTCAATGGGAAAATACTCAAACTGTCATTGGCAAAAATAAGAGGCGTGAGAGTTTTTCCGCGACTCAATGTTAAAAGGAACAAAATATGATTACAGAACGGATTGCTGAACTGAAACGTTCGACACAGGAAACTCAAATCTTTGTCCGCTGGAATCTTGACGGATCCGGCGAATCTAACATCAATACAGGAATTCCCTTTTTCAACCACATGTTGACACTATTTGCCAAACATGGTTTTTTTGATCTTGAAATTGAGGCAAAAGGTGACATCGAAGTGGACTATCATCACACGATGGAAGATCTTGGACTGACAATGGGACAGGTTCTTAAGAGTGCATTGGGAGACAAAAAAGGCATTCGTCGTTACGGTTCTTTTTTGTTACCGATGGACGAAACTTTGGCGCAAATTGCGCTTGATTTATCCGGACGCCCTTGTATGGTTTACCGTGTCGCTTTGCCTGCTCCTTACGTAAAAGATATCGATGGCAGACTTTTCCAGGAATTTTTTCAGGCATTTGTGAATGCTTCCGGCATGAATTTACACATCCGTGTTCTCGAAGGAGAAGAAATTCATCACGTTTTTGAAGCAATTTTTAAAGGATTTGCTCGTGCGTTAGATGATGCAGTCGGTATTGAACCGCGGCAAAAAGGAATCCCTTCCACCAAGGGAATCCTTGAATAACCCAAATTACTAATTGAACTTATTATGACCTGTAATCGTTTTTCTCTACTGAAAGATTTTCAGCGCCTTGGCATTTCTTCCGGGGATTTAATAACAGTACACAGCTCTTTCCGGAAAGTCGGGCCGGTTGAAGGTGGCCCCAGAACCTTGCTGGCTGCACTTTGCGATGCCGTCGGTGAAAAAGGAACTATTTTGATGCCGGCTTTTTCGTTCAGTCTTCTTCAAGAAAAAGCTCCCCGGTGGTCATATGAAAATACGCCATCTTGTGTCGGTATCCTTTCGGAAGTTTTCCGCAAGGAATTTGCTCAATACCGCAGTATTCACTTGTCACATTCTTATACTGCACTCGGCCCGCTCGGCAGCGTGTTGACATCTGGAGAGCTGGATAGTTCTCCCTGCGGAAGAAAGTCGGCAATTTGGAAATTTCTGCAATATCCGTCCAAAATTATTATGATCGGAACCGATTTAACAACTTGTACTCCCATCCATGCCTTGGAGGAGGAAATGGGGGTCCCCTATGTTCATTTTACTACAATTCCTGATGCGGTATATGAGCGGGCTGGTGTTATTGCTTCCTTGCCATCAGTAGTGGTCAAACCGTTTCAATATGATTTTTTGCGGTTAGTTGCCCCGCTACAGGAAGCTCATGCTTTTCGCTATGGGAAAGTTGGTGCTGCCGACACAACGATTTTAGATGGGCGTATTCTTTGGGAAACCGGGACTCATATCCTGGCAGCCAATAAGCGCTTTCTGGAAGTCTCGGGACCGGCAGTATAAAAAAATGTACTTTTTCTTTATTCCTGCTGGAAAAATTTTGAAACAGGTGTATTTTAACGTCACAGAACAAGGCGTGATAGCCAAGAGGTTAGGCAGCGGTCTGCAAAATCGCCTAGACCGGTTCGATTCCGGTTCACGCCTCCAGTCAGTCCTGTGGTGTAACGGTAGCACAAGTGATTCTGGTTCACTTTGTTGAGGTT
>CALGPR010000122.1 GCA_937960425.1 uncultured Lentisphaeria bacterium | reverse complement strand
ATAATGGGGAAGTGGGAGCTTGAAACGTCATACCGTAACGAATCACCTCCCGATGTTCATCGCGGTCGTGCCAGCGAGCAAGAAATTCCTCCCGCGGCACAAAAGCATAATTGCCATGCGTTGAAGGATCCATCATATACACATTCTGATTGTCATAACCAATGATCACGACCCAATGTCCTGCTTCAGAACAGTTGCAATATTGCTCAATCGTTGTCCCGCTTGGTTCCCATGCCTGCATACAAACAAGAACTGGCATACCGCTATCAATAAAAGATTCCAGTTGTTCCATTGACATCAAGTTGTGCTCCCGAACACGGAATCCGAGAGATTCTGCAAAACGCTTTATTTCCTCCGGTTTAGCATGATCTTCAACGTGGAGCTTTTCTGCCAGAATGTCCTCTCGGTATTCAAAGCCATAATAACTTAAAATCGATTGCAATGACGCGACACCACAAGTATGATCTGTCGCCTGACGTGACAATGGAACCTGAATCAGATTTTTTCCATAATCCGTCATTTTTGATGAGTTCAAAATACACCCAGATGCTATTAATACAGTACTAACAATTTGCAAAAAAAATAACCATTTCATATAAAGCCTCGCCAATGCACAAAACAACATAAAAAATTACTCATAACCAATAAACTCTGGTCATTTTCCCATCTTTTCCTGCTCGCCTACAGTTTCCAGAACCAGATATGCCTTATTATCAATCGTTGTAAGTTTTCCAGAAAGCGCGGCAGCTTTTTCCTTTAATGCCTCAGGTTGAACCATAATGTTATCCTTCAGATAATAAACGGTAATATCCGGACCATTATTCTGCAAATCAGTTGGATTATTAACGGTCATGACAGCATACTTCTCTGCGGTAATTCCGGGTAAAACAAAGTCATTGGATTCTCCACGATACTTCGCAGCAAATGTTACATTCTTAGCATCAAATGTCTTACCAGAATTGATAATTTCAAAGTCAATCACAGCATACCGATCCGGCATAAATGGAGACAGACACAAAAGTGCCACCCAAGCGATTACTGTGGATAGCAAGGCGGCAATACCACCAATTTTCAACCATTGAAAAAAACTCATATGAACATGAGAACGTTTTTCCAGCATTCCCAGTGCAACAATATTGGCTGTGCTCCCGATCATCGTAATATTGCCACCAAAACATGCACCAAAAAGAAGCGCCCACCAGAGTGGTAAATCTTTAATATTGGAAGACAACTGTTCAATCACGGGAGTAAATGCTGCAACAAAAATGACGTTATCGATAAAAGCCGAACCAATAGCACTGACTCCCAGAATAAAAGGAATTAAAACGGCGTGACTATCCCCACAAACACTACTGAAAAATCCTGCCATTACCTGATCAACATGCGTATGGCGGATCGTGCCGGCAATTGCGAACAGTAACATAAAAAAGAGTAATGTCCACCAATCTACTTCACTTTCCACATAGTGTCTGGCGCGTTTATGTTTAACAATCATCACAATTCCCGACGCAATTAACGGTGCTATCAAAAGAACGCTGTTTTTATTTAAGTTCAACAACGTTTCAATTTGATGATGTGAAGCGATCAAAACAATTGTAGAAAAAATCAGAATCAGCCCCTGTTTATAGGGAACATCAACTACTGGAACCAATGACAAATTCCGCGCCATTCGCTCCTCAAGACTGACATCAAATTGTCGTAGTTCTTTTCGATAGTAAAATAGAGCCAGAGCTACCGTAGCCGCCAACGCCAAAAGCATAACCGGGAAAGCCCAGATCATAAAATCCCCGAACGTCAACCCGCCTTTATTGCCGATATAAATTCCGACAGGATTCCCCATCATCGTTCCGGAAGAACCAACATTTGTACACAATACGCAAATCAAAATGTAGGGCATGGGATTGAGTTTCAGGCGGTCGCAAACCTGAAAAATCAAAGTGGAAATGAAGATAATGGACGTCACTTCGTCTACCGCGCACGCTAAAAGCGCCGAAGCAACCGCAGTAACCGCAATAAATTTTCTACCGGTAATATTCGGAATTGACACCAGAAGCTGCACAATCCAGGTAAAAAAACCCAAATCCCGCAAGGCTCCTACAACAATCATCATTCCTACTAAAAATAAAATCACTTCCAGCGAAGATGATTCGACAAATGTCGGAATATCCATGGAATGGGACGTAATCAATACCGCAAGGCCGATAAAAGCAATTGCCAGGCGGAAGTTCCAGAAGAAAAGTGTTCCCAGGATGATCGCTAAAAATACCGCACAACTTGTTGCCTGGGTCGCAGTCAACACAGTTTCCGCACCAATTACGCCAACCAACGCACTTCCACCAACCAGAATAGCCAGCCGTCCCAACAATGTTTTTGCAGACATATCGCCTGCAGAAGAATCTTCATGCATCTTCCCCGTTTCCCTTCAGTTTCTTATTCCCAAAAAACTTTTCGATTAAAACTTTCTAATGTCACAGTCCCGGCAAATTTCCCATTCCGTGTCACCACAATCTGGTCGACTTTTTGCATTAAAAACTCTTTTGCCAATTGAATTGCCGGTACTTCGGCGTCCACTTTCACCATATCTTCCCGCATGAAGTCAGCCAATTTGGTTTCTTCGTCTTCCCGCAGAATTTCAGCAAATGGTTGAAAATTATAAATACTACTCAAATCATCCATCCACAACAGATGCTCCGGCAGGCTGAACCGCAAAATATCTGACTGTGAAACTACCCCGCGAAGATCGCCATCCTCATCCAATAAAATAATTTCAGAGACTCCCGTCGTCGCCAGTTTTTCAATTGCAGTATGAAGAGTATCGCTTTCCAGCAACGTTACAGGAGAAGAATACCGACATGATTTCATCGACATTACACATTCTTGAAGCTGTATCAATCGTCTCTTTTTTGCTGAATTTTCTTGCCAGCGCAGCGAGCAGTTTCAGGTGAAGTGCAGGACTATCGAGAGGAGAAAGCATTAAGACTGCAACTTTTACCGGGCCCATGCCGGCGACATGAAAATCAACACCATCCTTGCTGGTCGCTACAGCAAGAATCAGGGTATCGATATTCCCGATACGGGCATGGGGTACAGCAAGGCCATCCGTAATTACCGTTGGAAGCACTTCTTCACGAGCTTTTACTGCCTCTAAAATGCTTTTACTGTCTAATCCGGCAGTATTATATGCGACCCTTTCAGCCAGTTCAGTAATCAAAGCATCACTGTCAGTTGCCCGGCTGTGACAAATAATGTTCCCCGGTGCCAGAAAATGGCACAACTGCATGTCCTCTCGTTCGGTCATAGCTATCCTCACGTTGTTTTCCAAGGCGCAACTGCGCCTGCCGTATAGACCTAAAAAGTATTATTTTCAATTGTCTCTGTACAATT
>CALGPR010000121.1 GCA_937960425.1 uncultured Lentisphaeria bacterium | reverse complement strand
CGATAAAACCGTCCTCAAAAAGTAAGCAACTCGTTTTTTGAAGATGGTTTTATCCGATTATTTAAATTTTGCAGGACGGAGCTTCTATTTTCTGAATACACTGCAGAGGTCGGCAATCAGACGCTCTTTTCCTTCTTCTTTAAAAAGAGTACTCGATAGCGTGTGGGAAAGCGTCATGGCATTCGAATGAAAGAAATAAGATACAGCTAATAGCGTGAACAAATAGGACTCGAAGTCGATATCACAGACGTATCCCATTTCTTTTGCGTGTTCAAAAACCGCACGGATTGCTTTGTTTTCCGGAGTCCTTACTTCCGCAATCAATGCCGGATCAACTGCTTTTTCCAAATTTGCCCAGCCCAGCAGTCGCCAGAACTCACCGTGATTGGCATGAACCGCCATAAAACCTTCAAGTAATAATTGAGTCAACTGCTCCGGGTGTGCTTCGGCCGCAACAAGAGTTTTTTTGGAAAAAAGCTCAACTTCGGCAAAAACATGCAGAAGTACCTCTTCAAAAAGATGCTCTTTAGAGCCAAAATATGCGTAAATTCGTTGTTTGTTAATATTGCCGGCGGCAAAGGCTATCTCGTTGACCGACGTTCCCAGAAATCCCTTTTCCGCAAAGAGTTTTACCCCGGCCTTCAATATATTATTGCGCGTGCGGTGTGCACGCGCTTGGAGTGGTTTGGCTATTTTCATGACCGTTTTCGCTTTTCAGGAAAGCCATTCGTTGAGATGTTCAGCAACAAAATCATCATCGTGCAGATGCGGATACACATCATGAACACGGGTGATTTCTTCTGCTTGTCCTTCTGAAAGGACTTCATCGGGATCAAGGCAATAGACCGTCTGCATTAATCCTTGACGACGCAACACTTCATGTATACCGGGGATACAACCGGCAAAATTGTGCGCCGGATCGAAAAACGCTGCATTACAGTCTGTGATTTGTACATTCCTGCGCAGCAGTTCCGCAGGAACTGTATCAGTGCCGGAGTCAATCAATGCGTGGATTTCATTGAGAAGGGTAACTGCTTTTTGGGTCCAGCAGCACCAATGGCCGAGCAAGCCACCTTTGATGCGAAGGGTTTTTTCTCCATTACGGGTCTGAATCCGGTACGGAGTCAGAAGGTCAATAACGATGTTGTCATCATTACCTGTGTACAAGGTAATGTCGTTCCCGGATTCTGCAACTGCACGAACAACGTCAAATGTTTCATAACGGTTGAAGGGAGCCATTTTGATCGCCAGAACATTGTCAATACAGGCAAATTCTCGCCAGAATTCGTACGGCAGGATTCTACCCCCAACACTCGGTTGAAGATAAAATCCAATGATCGGAATTATGGATGCAACTTTTCTGCAATGTTCGATCATTTCTTCATTCGTGCAGTCGGAAAGTGCAGCAAGGCTGAGAAGTCCGGCATCATAATTGGCAGCACAAGCAAATTCGGCTTCACGCTGCGCTTGTTCTGTTTTACCGCAGATCCCTGCAACTTTTAGGATTCGTTTCCCCCGTTTTGCAGACCATTCATCAATGGCTTCAGAGGTTGTGTTGAGAACCGGCTCAAAGAGTCCGATCTTTGGATCCCGGATCGCAAACTGAGTTGAATGGACGCCACAGGCAATTCCGCCAACACCGGCATCAATGTAATAACGTACCAGCGCTTTTTGATAGCGGGGAGAAAAAACTCTCTTTTCATCCAGCGCCAGCGGCATGGCCGGAATCACAACCCCTTTGCGAACCGCTGAGAGCAACGTTACTGGAATATCTGAAATTTTTTTCATGACTGTCTTTCCTTAAAATTTACCATTATTCACTTCAAAATGCGTCGGTTTGCCAAGGGAACTCCCTCCGTTTTTGATCCACTGCGCCTGCCAGAGGATCATGCGTTCCAGTGAAATGGAGGGATAACCGAACATATCGCACATGCGGGCAGAATTATTCAGATAGCAACGGTCAGCACTCCGCCCTGCGAAAGAAAATTCTTTTCCCATTTCGCGAGCAAGTTTTGCTGCAATCTGCTCAATCGATGCCGTTTCCGGACCGGTAATATTCAGAATCGCAGCAGGAGAAGTACAATGTTCCAGACACAGCAGTGCACGATCATTGGCATCACCCTGCCAGATGACATTAAAATGGCCAACCGTATTATTTACCGCTTCAGCATTGGCAATTTGGCGCGCAATATCGTGGAGAACACCATAACGCATGTCAATTGCGTAATTCAAGCGGAACAGCAATACCTTTGTTCCGTATTCCCTGGAAGCGTATTGGAAAATCCGTTCCCGTCCCAAACAGGATTGGGAATATTCTCCAATCGGCTGAGGCGGAACTTCTTCTGTACAACCACCTTCGACAACACTGACCAGCGGATAGACACAGCCTGTTGAAAAGGCAACAATCCGACTCTTGGAAAAATGTTTGGCTACATAAGCAGGAGCAAGAGTATTCATCGCCCACGTTGAGTCTTCGGCTCCTTCTGTTCCAAATTTTTTCCCCGCCATAAAAATAATATTGGCAACTTGAGGGAGGGCGTTTACTGCGTCCTGATCCAGCAGATTACAAGGAATGGTTTTTACTCCGGCAGCTTCCAGTTGTGTTCTACTCTCTGCTCGACTGAAGCGGGAAACACCATAGACAGTTTTCGAAA